>JAQZBM010000215.1 GCA_029238945.1 Clostridia bacterium | reverse complement strand
AAGATCCATGAATGTCATTGGGTCGTCATAGTCTGGACCCCAGCCTGCACTTACGATATCGTAGTCAGAAGCTTGCATTAACTCAAGTCTTTGCTTGAATTGAACCTGCTTAACTTCCATCTTTATGCCTAAGTTCTTTGAAAGCATATCTTGAACTGCTTCAGCATGTGTTCTAGCTGTATCGCTGTCGTCTGTCAAGTATTCGATAGCTGGAACTTGGTCTATAGTCATCTTAAGTTCTGCCAATGCCTTGTCTAAGTATTCCTTAGCCTTAGCTGAATCAGCTGTTGCTGGATAGAACTCATATGGATACTCTTTAGCAAATTTGTCCTTGTCGCCCATTAATAATGGAAGGATATATCTTTGTGCTGGAGTTGAACCGTTCTTCAGTATAGCATCACAGAACGCCTGTCTGTCTATAGCATAAGCTACAGCCTTTCTGAAGTTAGCATTTGCAAGTACTTTTCCTGTTTCAGCTGATTTACCCTTAACGTTGAATTGGAAGTACCATTCAGCACCGTTTGGATAGAATATAGCTTTGTTTTCAGCTTTGTACTTGTCTATGAAGTCTTTACCAAGAGCTGCAAGATCTATGTCTCCAGCTTCATACATATTAACAACTGTCTTATTGTCAACAACTATTGTAAGCTCAACCTTGTCAAGCTTTATAGCGTCTTTGTTCCAGTATGTTGGGTTCTTTTCAAGAACCATTGAAGCATCGTGCTGCCAATCTGTTAATACGAATGGTCCGTTATAAACAGCCTTATCAGCATCTGCTGCATAAGCTTCCTTGTGTTGCTCAACAAGGTCTTTTCTTGATGGCATAAATGAAAGGAATCCTGTTAAAGCAAGGAAGTACTTTGTTGGTGAGTGAAGCTTTATTTCAAGTGTCTTTTCATCTAAAGCCTTAACGCCAACTTGTGCTGGGTCAGTCATCTTTCCAGTGTTGTACTCTTCACCGTTAACGATGTAGTAGCCTTGGAAAGCATATTCTGATGCAGTAGCCGGGTCAAGAAGTCTTAAGAATGAATATTCGAAGTCTTGAGCTGTAACCTTCTTACCGTCGCTCCATACTGCATCTCTCAAATGGAATGTATAAGTCAAACCATCTTCTGAGATTTCCCACTTTTCTGCCATACCAGGTTGAACCTCACCTGCATATACTCTGATAAGTCCTTCTAGTATAGCGTTGTCAACCATTATTGATACTGTGTCTGTACCCAATTGTGGGTCAAGGTTTGGTGGTTCTGATGCAGCCATTCTTAAAACCTTTGGCTCAGCAACAGGTTCTGGTGCTGCGGCTTCTTCTTTTGGTCCGCAAGCTGTTAATGCCATGCTTAGTACGAATACTAAAGCCAGCACTAGTGCTAATGATTTTTTCATAATTCATCCCCCTTATTCTTTTATAGGCGCAATATATGTTAACTTAACGCCATGCTGATTAATGATAAACAAAACAAAATAAAAAAATTAGATGTTGATTTAGAATAACTGTTGATTTAGTAAATGTAAAAAACAAGTAAATAAAAATATTACTTAACACATTATAACTTAATAGAAACAATATTTCAATAATTTATATTGTTTAAATTATTAAAAAATTTATATTGTTTGCATTTCGGGTAAATTATATGCATATGCAAAAGTCTTATTAAATATTAAATCACAAAATATGCCTTTATTCAACAATAAAATTTGAAACAAAATTTCAACAAAATTTCAAAAATTAACTGTCCTTATATTTATATAAGCAACTTTGCATTTGATGTCACATTTTTTATATAATACATTTCCTGCTAAACATCTGCATGCTTCCAATAGCACGAAATTATATTCCGCTGTTGACTATACTATTTTATCCAATCCTTGAATGTTTCTTCATCAATTATTGCAACTCCAAGCTCCTGCGCTTTTGTAAGCTTAGAGCCGGCTTCTTCACCTGCCAGCACATAGTCAGTTTTTTTACTTACACTGGAGCTGACCTTGCCTCCAAAACCCTCGATAAGCTCCTTTGCCCGGTCTCTTGTAAGGCTTTCCAAAGAACCTGTCAGAACAAAGGTTTTACCCTTAAACGCTTCCTTCTCTACTATGTCTTTTTTCATGCTCTTAACATTTACACCAAGCTCTGACAGCTTATTTATCAAAAGCCTGTTTTGGGTTTGTTGGAAAAACTTCACTACACTTTCCGCCATTTTCTCGCCGATTTCAGGAATGCTGTCCAACCTTTCGACACATGCGTCCGCAAGCTCATATATGTCGTCGAAGCTTTCTGCCAACAGCTTTGCTGCTCTTTGACCTATCATCCTTATACCCAGGGCGAAAATCAAGCGCTCCAACGGATTTTGTTTGGATGCCTCTATGGCGTCAATAAGATTTGCGACAGACTTTTCACCCATACGCTCCAGTGCTATAAGCTCTGCTGCTTTTTCCTTCAGTGTATAAATATCCGAAGCATCCTTAATAAAGTCTTTGTCCATAAGCAAGGTAATTATTTGCGGTCCCATACCGTCAATGTTCATGGCATCTCTTGATACGAAATGAAACAGCGACCTTCTTATTTGGGCAGGACAGGACATGTTTACACATTTCGTAGCTGCCTCGCCTTGCTCCCTTACGGCCTCTGAGCCGCAGGCAGGACAGGTCTTAGGCATCTCAAAAATTACCTCACTGCCATCTCTGTCCTCTTTAACGACCTCAACTACCTCAGGTATTACATCCCCTGCCTTTTGTATTATGACAGTGTCTCCGATTCTTATATCCTTATCTCTTATATTATCCTCATTGTGCAAGGTTGCTCTGCTTATAACAGATCCGGCAAGTCTTACAGGCTCAAACTCTGCAGTAGGTGTGATAGCACCTGTTCTTCCTACCTGTACTTCTATACTTTTTACCTTGGTCTTTTTTCTCTCCGGAGGGAACTTGTACGCAACCGCCCATCTTGGAGACTTACTTGTATTTCCAAGCAATTCTCTTTGCTCCAGGCTGTTGACCTTGATTACCAAACCGTCTATTTCAAAGGGCAGCTCCCCTCTTTTATCAGCCCATTGCTTGCATTGCTCAATAATTGCATCTGCGTTTTTGCATATTATCATATGAGGACTAACCTTCAAGCATATTTTTTTCATATATTCCAATGATTCTATATGAGTATCAAGAGCCATATCCTCTATATTCTCAAGATTGAATACAAAGATGTCAAGAGCTCTCTCTGCAGTAACCTTGGTATCCAGCTGCCTGATTGAGCCTGCAGCCGCATTTCTGGGATTTGCAAAAGGCGGCTCCTCCATCTCTTCTCTTCTTTCATTCAACTCTTCAAAGGCTTTTTTAGGCATGTATACCTCGCCTCTGACCTCTAGGGTTAATTTCTCACTTAAGGAAAGAGGTATTGACCTTACAGTCTTCAAATTTGCTGTTACATCTTCCCCTTTTACGCCGTCGCCGCGGGTTGCTCCCTGTATCAGCAGTCCGTCTTCATAGTTCAGAACCACTGTCAGTCCGTCTATTTTCAGCTCCAAAACATACTCTACGTCTTGCTGCAGTGCCTTTCTCACTCTGTTGTCAAAATCCCTTATGTCATTTTCATCAAACACGTTGCCCAGGCTTAGCTTAGGAGTTTTGTGAACAACCTCTTTAAAACCCTTCAGTACTGCGCCGCCTACTCTTTGAGTGGGAGAATCAGGCAGCTTGAGCTCAGGATATCGCTCCTCCAGGTCTATAAGCTCCTTCGTCAGTTTGTCGTATTCAAAGTCGCTGATTGTGGGATTGTCAAGTACATAATAATTATAGTTATGCTTGTTAATCTCTTGGGTCAGTTCCTCTATTCTTTGTTTTGACATTTCAAGACTCATCATATCTGCCCCTTTTCTTAAGAATTTTGTCTCTATATCTTTATTATTAAATCCTGAGGTATTTCCTTGATAAATTGAGAAACTATGTTATAGGTTGTACTTCCAAATATGGTTCTTTCAAAGGCAGCGGTCAAATACAGAGTTTCTCTCGCTCTTGTTATGCCTACGTACATGAGTCTTCTCTCCTCTTCCATCTGTCGCTCCTCAAAGTATGACCTTTGGCTTGGGAAAACCCCTTCCTCCATGCCCGACATAAATACTACCGGGAATTCCAAGCCCTTTGCGCTGTGCAGGGTCATAAGCACTACTGCATCCGCTTCAGTCTCCAGATTATCAATGTCAGACATAAGAGCCATCTGCTCTAAGAACAGCTGCAGATTAGCCTCCGGATTCTTAGCCTCAAATTCCAGTGTTGCAGAAAGCAATTCCTTTATGTTTTCTGCTCTGCTGAGCGAATCCTCGTCTCCCTCTTTTTGCAGAGAATCAAGATAGCCGGATTTGTCCAGAAGCTCTTTCAACACCTCAGAAGGCTTCTTTATTACTGCTGCTGCCATAAGACTTGAGATAAGCCTTACAAACTCCTTTATATTGTTTAGAGCCTTCTTGCTCACTCCTGCTATGGAGTCAACCTCCATAAGAGCGCCAAAAAGGGACTCATCGTTCTGTCTAGCATAGTTCTCAATAGCCTCCAAAGTTGAGTTGCCAATACCTCTCTTTGGTGTGTTTATTACTCTTTTCAAGCTTATGTCCTCGTCCGGGTTCTGAATAAGTCTCAAATACCCGATTACATCCTTGACTTCCTTTCTGTCATAGAACTTAAAACCGCCTATGATTCTATAGGGTATTCCATGTGCCATGAAGGCTTCCTCAATTACACGAGATTGTGCGTTGGTTCTGTAAAGCACTGCAAACTCGTTCAGCTTCTTCCCAAAGGTAGATTGCAGCCTGGTTATCTCGGCTGAAATGAAATCCGCCTCGCCCCATTCATCCAATGCGTTATAGAATAGGATTGAACCTCCGATGTCGTTTTCTGTCCAA
>JAQZBM010000214.1 GCA_029238945.1 Clostridia bacterium | reverse complement strand
ATTCCGCCCCAAGGCACCATTCATGCGGATGTAACTCAGTGGTAGAGTGTCACCTTGCCAAGGTGAAAGTCGCGAGTTCGAATCTCGTCTTCCGCTCCAAATGGCGGCATAGCCAAGTGGTAAGGCAGAGGACTGCAAATCCTTCACCCCCGGTTCAAATCCGGGTGCCGCCTCCATAAATTAAATTAAGAGGACATCACTTATTGTGAAAACAATAAGTTTTTTGTTTTTTGTAAATAATTAATAGGGAATGATAAAAATGAGTTTTTTAAAAATACCGTATATACCGGAAGAAAAGGTTAAGACTGCACTGGTGGATTACAGGATAGCACCGGAGGCAGAGCAAACCCTGCTTGCCATGGGTATAGAGCTTATAAAAACAGTGGAATGTACAGAGCTTTATGATGCCATAAAGGGTCATCCCGATATTGTAGTACATCATATAAAGGACAATGAATTAGTTGTAGCTCCAAACGTTTACGACAAGCTGCAGCCTATATTTGCAAAAAAAGGATTTGCATTGACAAAAGGTGAGACTTGGCTGTATAGAAACTATCCGCAAAACATAGCATATAATGTACTAAGAATCGGTTCTACAGCCTTTCACAATACAAAATACACCGATAAGACCATACTTAGGGAATTTGATAGAAATGGAATTAAAATAATACACATAAATCAAGGATATACAAAATGCTCTGCCTGTATCGTAGACGAAAAATCTATAATAACCTCCGACTATAAGCTTTCCAAAGAAGTAGAAAAGCATGGAATAGAAAGCCTTCTTATAGAACCAGGAGGTATTTTCCTGGAAGGCATGAATTATGGATTTATAGGCGGAGCAAGTGGATTGCTCTCAAAAAAACTTATGGCTTTTACAGGCAGTTTAGAAAAAATAAAGGATAACTACAAAATCTATGATTTTTTAAATAGTAAGGGAATTGAAGTTAAAATACTAAGCACAAAGCAAATTTTTGATATAGGATCGATAATACCGATCAGATATTGATATGCCGATATACAGAAGCATTTTATACTCTGAATACAAGTTTTTATTGAGTAAATACTACTTATAGAAAGGAGTTGAAGAAATGTTTCTGGTTACAATCGGAGCAGCTAACTATGCAGATAATGTTAAAAATTATATATATTCACAGATGGAGAGCTTGAAGCAGGAAGGCTTTGACTTAATATGCGAGCATTATTATGCCGGAGATAATGTGTTCATAAGGTGTGCGTTAAAGGACAATCTGTTAACCAGACTTACCGATAAGAAGACTTACGACGACTTTAGATTTTATATATCACGTATGGTCACAGAAGTGATAATTGGCAACTGGGAAGGTCAATTAATTAAGAAAATACTGAAATACAATTACTTCTATCTGGATGAAAAAGAAAAGGATACCATATACAGAACGGTACAAAGACTGCTTCAGGAGGATAAAGGAATGCTTCCGGGCGGTTTTTATAAAATTACAAGAAAAAATAAAATAATGAGAGAAATACTTGATTACCTGGCTTTCAACGATGCAATAAATATTGACGGCTTCGTAAACTTCAGGCTTAACAACTACATTAAGGAGCTTAATGAAACTGTTGAGAGAGCCATAGAAATATATATTGCAGAAAGGGAATACAATGAGTTTATTAAGCTACTCAAATATTTCGTAGAAATTCAGGAGCCCAAAATAGATATAGTTCACTTAATGTGCACTCCTGACGGAAAGTATCTGCTTTTGGACGGATGTAAAAATAAAATAAATGGTGAGTTTATTGAAGAGATAAGGGCTGATATATCTGAGGGCGACATCAATTATGACGATTTGCTTATCAGTACACTTATAACGGTTTCTCCCAGAAGGATTTATATGCATAATCTAAGCAGCTTCACCAACAAAGAGCTGGTAAAGACTATTACAAATGTTTTCAGCGACAGAATAAGCATATGCCCGGGTTGTGAAATTTGCAGTTCAATTGTGAGGCAGGAGACAAATAACTATAGTCTATAAAGGAGATTTGTGGTATAATCCTTAAATGAACTAACGTAAATAAATCACACAAATATGCGTTATAGCTATATATAAACAGCTGCAAATTATGCATTAGTGTGGAACTCTACTTGGGGGAAGAAATGATACTGAAATTAACAATATTAACTGTTGTTGGAGGCATTATAGGATGGGTTACAAATGTTCTGGCAATAAAAATGCTTTTTAGACCTATAAAACCCATTTCAATACCTCTAACAAACATTAAAATGCAGGGTTTGATACCCAAAAGAAGAAACGAGATAGCGAGAAGCATTGGAGAAGCTGTAAAAAATGAGCTGATAAATATAGATGAAATCATTGATAAGCTTGTCACAACGGAAAATAAAACAAAGGTGATGCAAAGCATCAAACTGAGGGTTATCCAAGCTGTAGACCTTAAGATTCCGTCGCTTATACCTTCTTCTATAAAGGCTAAGCTTCTGGAGTATATCGGTGAGCAAATTGATGCGGAAGCCGAAAGCATATTGGACAGAACCATAGATGACCTTACAAAAAAGGCTATTGAACAGGTCGACATTGGTCAGATGGTAACTGAGAAGATTGATGAATTTGAGCTTGAGAAGATTGAAGAAATGATACTTAAGCTTGCATCAACAGAGTTAAAGCATATTGAAGTTTTAGGCGGAGTGCTAGGTGCAGCTATAGGTCTCATACAGGGGATTATCGTATTATTAATATGATATTACAGTACATAAACTGTATTGACATAGGGAATAATGTGATGTAAAATGATAAAAAATATATAGAATAGCGTTGATGAGGACGAGTAAAGCAATGATTGCTCACAGAGAGGAAATGTCACCGGCTGAAAGCATTTCCGGGTAAATGTGTTTGAAAACCACCTTTGAGCTTTGGGCTGAACCATTAGTAAGCCTTTACGTTGATTGCGTTATAATCCATGAGAACAAAACTAGGGTGGAACCGCGAATATACTCTCGCCCCTTTATGGGGGACGAGAGTTTTTATTTTTTGTAAATTAAATGAACGAAAAAGGAGGAAAATACTATGATTAAAGTAACTTTAAAGGACGGCTCTGTAAAAGAGTATGAAAATGGAGTAAAAGTTGAAGATGTAGTTGCTTCAATAGGAAGCGGACTGCTTAAGGCAGCGATAGCAGCTAAGGTGAACGGCAAGACTGTAGAGCTTGGTCATGAGCTAAATGAGGACTGCGGACTGGAGGTTTTAACCTTCGATGATGAAAGCGGAAAATGGGCTTTAAGGCATACCGGCTCTCACGTATTGGCACAAGCGGTTAAAAGACTTTATCCAAATGTAAAGCTGGCAATAGGACCCGCAATAGACAACGGCTTCTATTACGATTTTGACTCTGAGAAGCCTTTTACAGAAGAAGACCTGGCAGCTATAGAAAAGGAAATGGAGAAAATAGTAAAGGAAGACTTGGCTCTTGAAAGATTTGAGCTTCCGAGGAAAGAAGCCCTTGAGCTGATGGATAAGGCCGGTGAAAGCTATAAGGTGGAACTGATAAACGACCTTGGGGAGGATGAGATAATTTCCTTCTACAGACAAGGCGAGTTTGTTGACCTTTGTGCAGGACCTCACGCACCTTCAACAGGCAAGCTGAAGGCTATAAAGCTTCTTAACGTCGCCGGAGCTTACTGGAGAGGCAGCGAGAAAAACAAGATGCTGCAAAGAATTTACGGTACTGCCTTCGTAAAGAAGAGCCAGCTGGATGAATACTTGAATATGCTTGAAGAAGCAAAAAAGAGAGACCACAGAAAGCTTGGCAAAGAGCTTGACCTGTTTAGTCTCCATGAAGAAGGACCGGGCTTCCCATTCTTCCATCCAAAGGGTATGATACTAAGAAATATTCTTGAGGACTTCTGGAGAAAAGAGCATAAAAAGAACGGCTATCAGGAAATAAAGACACCGGTAATATTGGATGAAGAGCTATGGCACAGATCCGGACACTGGGAAAAATACAAAGACAATATGTATACTACAAAGATAGATGACGGCGATTATGCATTGAAGCCAATGAACTGCCCGGGCGGAATGCTAATGTACATGAGACAAATGCACAGCTATAAAGAGCTGCCTCTCCGAATGGGTGAACTGGGTTTGGTTCACAGACATGAGCTGGCTGGTGCCCTTCACGGACTAATGAGAGTAAGATGCTTTACTCAGGATGATGCTCACATATTCATGATGCCTTCACAGATGAAGGATGAGATATTGGGCGTTGCAAAGATGATAGACTCCTTCTACAGCTTGTTCGGCTTCGAATACCACATGGAGCTTTCAACAAGACCTGAGAAATTTATAGGGTCAATAGAGACATGGGATGAGGCTACTGCAGTATTGAAGGATGCACTGGATTCATTGAATAAGCCTTATAAGATAAATGAGGGTGACGGTGCTTTCTACGGACCTAAGATTGACTTCCATTTGAGAGACAGCATAGGACGTACTTGGCAGTGCGGAACAATCCAGCTGGATATGCAGATGCCTGAGCGTTTCGACTTGACATATGTAGGACCGGATGGTGAGAAGCACAGACCGGTAATGATACACAGAGTTATATTCGGAAGTATCGAGAGATTTATAGCTATTCTGACAGAGCACTTCGCAGGTGCTTTCCCGATTTGGCTGTCTCCTGTACAGGTAGTAGTAATGCCTATATCTGACAGACAAGGTGAATATGCTGCAGAGGTAGCAAGAAAGCTTGAAGAGCTGGATATAAGAGTTGAGCTGGATAACAGAAATGAAAAGATAGGCTACAAGATTAGAGAGGCCCAGATGCAAAAGATTCCTTACATGCTGGTTATAGGTGATAAGGAAATTGAGAACAAGGCTGTGGCTGTAAGAGACAGAAA
>JAQZBM010000213.1 GCA_029238945.1 Clostridia bacterium | reverse complement strand
AAGATTAGGCTTTGCCAATATAATTGGCGGTATAGTGGTTGTTGATTTATTAGGTGCTGTTTGGTTTAGTATTGTAACAGGCATGAGTGTCCTCCAGTCCTTTATAGTAGGAGCTTTGGTGTTCATACCCGGAGACCTTGCAAAAGCAGTCATTGCTGCTGTTATAACTGTTCGAATTAACAAACAGCTTGGCAGAAATCAAGTGTAATATTAAAACTGAACTGCCTCAAAACATTATGTGATATGCTAAGCGTGTCATTCTGAGCGCAGCGAAGAATCTTAAGATTCTTCGGTCGTTCCTCCCTCAGGATGACAACGGGGATATTAACGACTTTCATAACAATGACATGTATTGCATTACACTAATCACATTCAGTGCCCTTGTAACCTGGGTCGGCATGGAAACCGACCCCTACCCCCTGTCATCTGCTTATATTATTTCATTATCAGTAAATCGCCTACTTGAACCTGCTTGTTTTCGATGGTGCCTTCCGGCATCTCAACTGTTATGTATGCCTTCTTCACGAAATTCACAAATCTCCATGGCTGCAATCTTTCTTTCAGAGCAATGACCTCATAATCCATATTTAAGAATACGACATCAATAGGAAACCTCATAAAACAGGTATGAATACTGTTACAGGATAAAAGCATCAAGCCTTCTGATTTATTCAGCTTTTTCGCACCCATTAATCCCTTGAACTTGGAAAAGAATCCGTCAGCAAGCTTTAATTTCTCCAGTACCAGATTATCCTTGCTCACATTGTAAAGCATCTATTGCTACCTCCTTACTGGCTAAAAGCCTCTATTACTTTTAGAACTACCGGTCCCAACAAAACTATAAATATTGTCGGAAGTATGAAAAATATCATAGGGAATAACATTTTGATAGGCGCCTTCATAGCCAGCTCAGAAGCCCTCTGTCTTCTTTTCTGACGCATTATATTAGACTGTATGCGAAGAACATTTCCTACCGACACACCAAGCTGGTCAGCCTGAAGTATAGCCCCTACAAAGGTTATCAGATTTGCTACCGGAACCCTTTCTATCATAGATTTCAGTGCATCCCTTTTGGACACTCCCATTCTCATTTCCTTCAGTACCACTGCAAACTCTGAAACCAAGACCCCTGACATCTTTTCCACCAGCTTTGCCATGGCACCATCGAAGCTCAATCCCGCTTCAATAGAAACTGTCAAAAGGTCTATTACGTCAGGCAGGCTTTTCTCTATTTCCTTCTGCCTGTCTTGTATCATTTGCTTTAGGTACAGCTTTGGCAGTAAGTATGTAAAGGCTACTAAAACAGCCATAGTCAGCATTATTTTCAGCACTGATATCCTAAAGGCAATCCATATTGAAATAACACCTATTATCTCAATGATGATTGCTCCGCTTTGCATCATAATCCATTTGCCGGCATCCATGCTTCCGGGATTTCCTGCTTCCTTCAGCTTATGCTCCAGTTCTATAACATACTGCTTAGGTGTAACCTTGCTTATGTATCCGTTTACACCCTCAAACAAAGGTTGAAAAAGCCTTTCATACAAGCTGCCCTCCAACCCTCCGGCTTCTTTGTCATTTGAGGTTATGAACTTCTTCATTCTATCGCCTATAATGATTTTCTCCCTGAAAAATATATTCATTATAAGAGTCACTACACAGGCGACAGCGACAAAGAAGAACAGTGATATTAATAATGCCATAATCACACCTCGATTTGTATAATCTTGCGAATAAAGAATATGCCTATCATTTCCAAAACTACAGATACTCCTAACATAGCCCAGCCTACGGGCTCCTCAAACAACATTACGATATAGGTTGGATTGATAGCAAATATAGCTCCGATAAGTGCCAAAGGCATTAAGCTGATTATCCAGCCTGATATTCTGCCCTGAGCAGTCAGAATGCTAATCTCACCCTTAACCTTGATTCTCGCTCTTATAGTATCTGAGATATTATCAAGTATCTCTGACAGGTTTCCGCCTATCTGTCTTTGTATCAAAACCGCCAGAATTACCAGCTGCATGTCCTCGCTTTGAACTCTCTTAGATAAGCTCTCCAAAGCTTCTTCCGTACTGACGCCAAGGTTTACTTCTCTTAAAATCTGTTTAAATTCCAGAGAAATCGGTGCCGGAAGCTCCTTGGACGCAACATCTACTGCCTGCAAGAAGCTATAGCCCGCCTTTAAGGAGTTAGATAACAGCATAATGGTATCAGGCAGCTGCTGGTCTATCTTTTTTAGAATCTGTTTCTTCTGCCTTCCCAAAACTAATGAAGGTACAAAGAATGCAATCAGAGCAACCAGCAGGGCAAGAGCCTTTATCCTGAATGCTATCAGTCCTATAAGCAGTGCTGCTATTCCGATAATTATCTTAATAGTAAAAAACTCTTCTCCCTTAAGCAGTATGTGAGCTTGTACAAGCTGCTCTTCCAAGCCTCTTATGTACTTATTGCCTGCCTTGCTTTTTCCTATAGTCTTTCCTACAGCGTTCAAGCCCTCTCTCCATGCTATGGAGGATTCCTTTTCCACCTTCTCCGAGCTCTTATCGGGATTCAGAAAATGGTGCATTCTATTTATTATTTCACGTTTATTGAAAAAAACTGAGTATATTACGTAAACAACTATTAATGAGCTTATAAATGAAAAGAAAAATATTGCCCCTAGCATTTGCTTCCACCCCCTATATGGGATATTTAATCAAACAGGTTAGCCGGCAGGTGCATTCTGGTATTCACCAGTTTGTCCATGAACCTGGGTCTTATGCCGGTGGACTTAAAATGTCCTGTGATTCTGCCTTTTTCATCAACACCTGTCTCTACAAAAACAAATATGTCCTGCAGAGTGATTATATCCTTCTCTATACCTTGAACCTCAGTAATGTGAGTAATCTTTCTGCTTCCATCCTTCAATCTGGACTGTTGGACTATAACATCTATAGCTGAGGAAATCTGCTCTCTTATTGCTCTTACAGGTAAATCCATGCCTGCCATCAGCACCATGGTCTCAAGCCTTGCCAGCATATCTCTCGGAGAGTTTGCGTGGCCTGTGGTTAAGGATCCATCATGGCCTGTATTCATTGCCTGCAGCATGTCAAGGGCTTCTCCGCCTCTGACCTCACCTATTACTACACGGTCAGGCCTCATTCTTAGAGAGTTTTTAACAAGCTCTCTAATGGGCACTGCACCCTTTCCCTCAACGTTCGGCGGTCTGCTTTCCAGCCTTACAACGTGCTCCTGTCTCAGCTGAAGCTCAGCTGCGTCCTCGATGGTTACTATTATTTCATCATTTGGAATATAGGATGACAGTACATTTAAGGTTGTGGTCTTACCGCTGCCTGTACCCCCTGATACTACTATGTTCAACCTTGCTCTTATACAAGCCTCTATCAGCAAAGCCATTTCCGGCGACAATGTTCCAAAACCGATTAAGCTGCTCATTTCTAAGGGTTTTTTTGCGAATTTACGTATTGTGATTGTTGGTCCGTCTAAAGCTAAGGGAGGTATTATAGCATTTACTCTAGATCCATCAGGTAATCTTGCGTCGACCATTGGCGAGCTTTCATCGATTCTTCTGCCGAGGGGTGAAACAATCTTCTCGATAATACGCATTACGTGCTTATTATCCTCAAAGCTCACATCTGAAAGTACCAGCTTACCGCTTCTTTCAACATAAACCTGCTTTGGGCCGTTAACCATTACCTCAGATATGCCATCATCCATAAGGAGTCTGCTAATTGGTCCGAAACCTATGGTTTCATCAATAATATAGTTAATGATATCCTGCTTCTCTGTCCTGGAAATATATATTTCCTTTTCCTTCAATGTCTCATCAACAATGTCAGCTATTTGAGCATTTACCTTCTGTTCATCGCTGACATTGTTAAGCAGGCTTGTATCAATCTTTTCGATAATCTTCTTATGTATAAGACCCTTGACCTCCTGGTATGGGTCCTCTTTCTTCACTTCTTTTTGATTCTGCTTTCTTTCACTGTTGATTTCGCCTTTTTCCTGCTCCATTCTCTTTAATAGGCTCATAAAGCTTACACCTCTTTGAATTTAATAGTCTTGATATCAGTTTTTACTTTTCTATACTTAGCCTATCTTAAAGATACTTTTCTTTTGTTCCTGCTGTTCCCCTTGAACTACCGCTTGTGCCAGCTTGTATATTTTCTTGGACACTGCAGAGGATCTTCTATGCTGAACTAAGGGATGTCCATGATTGACAGATATAGCTACAGATGCCAAATCATCAGGTATAATAGCCCAAAGGTCAACGTTAAGAGCAAGCTTGAAGTCTGCATGCTTCACACCGAAGCCTTCATTGGACTTATTTACCACTACCTTTACCTTTTCACTTGAGTAATTCAAGGTCTTCATTACATCCAGGCCGTTCTTTGTATTCTTAATGGATGGCAGGTCCAAGGTGGATACGTAAAGTATGGTATCTGACATATCCAAAGCTGTTATTACTGTGTCGGCAAATCCTTGGGCAGTATCGATTATAACGAAGTCATATCTTCCTTTTAATATCTCTATTATCTTTTTGATATGGTCTGCATTTACATACTCTGCATTCTCAGGCTTTATGGGAGCTGCCAGAACCTTTACCCCGGAGTAATGGGTAAGCATATACTCATCCATCAGATCCGCCTCATACTCCAGATTGTTCAAGTCCTTGATAAGCTCAGTAATTGTGTTCTTAACATAGAGGTTCAAGCTGATGGCAACATCACCGAACTGAAGGTCAAAATCCAGAAGCGCCACTTTTTTATTGGTTGTACTTGCTATAGCTACAGCTAAATTTGTGGCTATAGTTGTCTTTCCTACACCGCCCTTTGTAGAGAACACGCTTAAAACCTTAGTCTGAAGCTTTGAACTGATAGTAGGGTTGGCAATTTTCTTTTTCTTTGCTTGGTC
>JAQZBM010000212.1 GCA_029238945.1 Clostridia bacterium | reverse complement strand
CGATAATGAAGGTGGTTCTGTTGTTTGCCAAAAGCTCCAGGGATTCCTGTACCACCCTTTCGCTTTGATTGTCCAAAGCAGAGGTGGCTTCATCCAGTATAAGTATAGGCGGATTTTTCAGGAATACTCTTGCTATGCTTATTCTTTGCTTTTGTCCTCCTGATAGCTTAACGCCTCTTTCACCTACGTAGGTGTCGTATCCGGCTTCAAAATCCATAATGAACTCATGGGCATTTGCCTTTTTGGCCGCCTCTATAACCTCTTCATCTGTAGCATCAGGTCTTCCGTATCTTATGTTCTCCATTATGGAGCCTGCGAAAAGGTAGACATCCTGCTGCACCATACCGATACTCCTTCTCAGGGATTCCAGCTTTATATCTCTTACATCAAGACCATCGACTCTGATGCTCCCCTCTGTTGCATCATAGAAACGCGGTATAAGGCTGCACAAGGTGGATTTTCCTCCTCCCGAAGGACCAACCAGTGCAACAGTCTCACCGGGTCTTAAGGTTAGGTTTATGCCATTCAGAACATGCACTCCTTCATCATATTTGAAGGATACATTGTCAAATACAACCTCTCCTTTTACATCCATGAGCTCCACACTGTCCTCTTTATCCTTTATATCAGGCTCTGTATCCATAATTTCCAGGAACCTTTCAAAGCCTGTCATACCCCTTTGGAACTGCTCTGTAAAGTCAATCAGCTTTCTTATAGGTATAAGCAGCGTGTTTATGTAAAGCAGATATGTGACCATCTGATAGGTTTCTATTTCACCTGATTTTATAAATAATGCTCCTACTATAGCAACAACTATATATATGATACCGTCAAACAGCTTGATTCCGCTGAAAAACTTACCCATATAGTAATAGCTCTCTGTCTTGGTATCCAGAAATTCTCTGTTTCCCTTATGAAACTTATTCTTTTCCAGCTCCTCGTTAGAAAAGGACTTAACTACTCTGATACCTGCAATGCTGTCCTCCAGCTGAGCATTTACGTCTGCAATCTTCTGTCTGTTTCTCTGGAATACAGATCGCATCTTTTTGTTATAGTAGTATGCAAAAATCATCATAAATGGTATGAAGGTAAATATAATGAGAGTCAGCTTGACATCTACAGTAAGAAGTATTATAAATGCACCCGCAATCTTAATTATGGAAATAAAAACTTCCTCGGGACCATGATGGGCAAGCTCTGAAATATCAAACAAATCGTTGACTATTCTGGACATTATCTGCCCTGTCTTGGTATTGTCAAAATAATTAAAGGATAATCTCTGCAGGTGGGAGAAAATATCTCTCCTCATGTCAAATTCCATCCTGGCACCCATTATATGTCCCCAGGCAGTAATAAAATACTGGCCGAAATACTCAATAATCCGCATTGCAAGCATCAGCACTGCAAGCTTTATAATAAGGTCTAGGGCTACCCCCAGTTCGTTCTTTATACCCTTCTCAAGCAGGTTGGTAACCAACAAGGGAAATATCAAATCAACAGCCGAAACTGCCAAGGCACAGAGCATGTCCGCAAAGAACAGCAGCTTGTACGGCTTATAGTAAGCAATAAATCTCAAGATTTTTTTCAACGTCCCATACCCCCAAAAATGTTAAAGTTAAATTAGCCATAAATAATTATAACACTAAAGTATGTCATCAGCCACAGGATTAAATAAATAGAATCAAAAAAGGATTGATGAAGTAATTTTCATCAATCCCTTGATAATAAAGCAGTTATCATTGCTTTCTCTCACGCCTTGCCAGCAGCAGCAGTCCTATAGCTATCAGTATAACCGGTATCAGAAACTTCCTTAAGTCCAGCAGGAAATAGGTTCTGGTCAGAAACATCAGTCCTAAGCCACCTAATATTGCAACCGGAATAAGCAAGCCCTTTTCTCTTGTACCGAATACATATAGCTCAAACAAGCCTATTGATATACCGATTAATATGAAAGGCCATATATCCGCCATAGTGCCCCAGCCGAAAAACGCCACTGCATACGCCATTAGACCGTAAGTGGTAAGTATGCCGGCCGGTACTAAGTTGCCGGGGTTTTTATCCATCTTAGTGAAGAAGGCAAAATGCAGGTATATTCCGGGTAGAAGCAAAGCCATTGGCCATATATAATCCCAGGAAAAATTAATATATCCTAAGTTAGACAGCAGCAGTATACATCCTACAGCAACCAGCACCGCTCCCGTAACCATATTGGAATTTCTCATCTAAGCTACCTCCTAATTTTAGTTTCACAGTAATATACGGTGTCTTCTTCATATTGTCTGATAAAGCTGTGATATAATGGGCAAATTTTATATAGTGACAAAATTATGCTATAATATTTATTGTTTACTTTGGAATATATATGCAAAAACAGAAGGTGAGGTGAGCTATTTGAGCAGAGAGCAGAAAAAGCTTTTGAGAAATCAAATTCTTGAGAAAAGAAATTCATTGACAGCACAGCAAATCAAAGAAGCAGAAAGACTAATTTTTAATAATCTACTTACATTGGATGAATATCGCAGTGCCTCAAATATTTTCTGCTATATAAGCTTTCGAAGCGAGGTTCCTACCCAAGCCATTATAGAGTATTCAAAAGAGCAGGGGAAAAATATTTACATACCTGTTTGTGTTGATGAAACAAAAGAAATGATTATTTCCAAGTATGACCGTGATGTTTTGCTGGAGCCTTCAAAATATGGAGTGCCGGAGCCTTCATCAGACACTATAAAGATATCTGACCGTAATATTTTAGATGCAGCCTTGATGCCCGGCTCAGTATTTGATGTCAGGGGTTATCGTATAGGTTATGGTGCCGGGTACTACGATAAATTCTACACACATACGGATAAGCAAATTATAAAGATTGCCTTAGCTTATTCCTTCCAAGTAATCGATGAGGTTCCTCATGATGACTTTGATGTACCTGTGGATTACATAGTTACTGAAGCGGAAGTTATCTGGTGCAGCAGAAAATAATTTAGGGAGTGAAAAAATGTTATTTGAGATTTTTATTGTTTTTTTTAAGATTGGGGCTTTTACCATAGGCGGGGGTTACGCCATGATTCCAATAATACAAAAAGAGGTAGTGGAAAATAAAAAGTGGCTGCAGGAGGATGAATTCATGGATTCCATTGCAGTTACAAACAGTCTGCCCGGTCCTCTTGCCATAAACAGTGCTACCTTTGTAGGCTACAAGACTGCCGGGATACCGGGAGCTGTTTCTGCTGCCTTAGGTGCAGTACTGCCGTCCTTCTTGATTATCCTTGTTATTGCAATGTTCTTCAGCAATTTCGGTGAAAATGCCATAGTGGAGCAAATCTTTGCAGGGGTAAGACCGGCAGTTGTTGCTTTGATTTTATACGCTTTAGTTAAGCTGACTAAGTCAGTCGGCATAAACAAGATAAATATCGCTATAGCTATCGGGGCACTTGCGCTGATACTGCTGCTCAATATGCATCCGATACCTGTTATTATCATAGCAGGCATTGCAGGTCTATTGATATTTAACAGAAAGGAGTAGTGCCCATATGCTTTTAAAATTATTTATTGCTTTCTTAAAAATAGGTGCCTTCAGCTTTGGCGGCGGGTATGCGGTACTAACCTTCATCCAAAAAGAAGTTATCGAAAACAATCATTGGATAACTGCCGAAGACTTCATAGATATTGTTGCTATAGCAGAAATGACTCCGGGTCCTATAGCAGTAAACTCATCAACCTTCGTAGGCTACAAGCTGCTCGGTTTCTTAGGCTCTGCCACAGCAACCCTGGGAGTTATTTTGGTTCCTTTTACCGTTACCTTATTGGTATCGATATACTTCAATAAGTTCAAGCACATTAAGCAGGTAAACTGGGTGCTTAAGGGCATACGTCCTGCCGTTCTGGGACTTATCGCTTCTGCCTGCTACAAGATTGGGATAATTTCCATTGTAGATATAAAAAGCATAATAATAGGAGTTCTGGTATTCATCGGAGTTTACCGTTTTAAGATACATCCGATATTAGCAATTGCAATCTCCGGTGTATTGGGAATAGTTTTCTACGGCTTGCTGGCGTAAGGTATAAGTATGATAACAAAGCCTGCATCTAAAGCTAATAGCAGCTAAGATGCAGGCTTTGTTTAATCACTTTTTTATGTATTCCTTAAGCCTGGTATAGTTGTCATATGCTGATAAGCATCTTTTATATTCTTCCTCGTCAAAGCTTGCTCCAAGTTTTTCTTTTGCTCCTTCATAAGATAGACCTTTTCGTTCAAGGAAAACGCTGCATGGGAAACGGGTACAGTCGCCGCAGTTGTCAATGTTCCTTTGAATTACACATTTGCGGACAGGACAGTTGTTATCGATTCGGACTGCATCCTCCTTAGAGCATCTGCATCCTTCGCAGTATATTTGCTCTGCTTTTATATCAAGGTCATAATACTTTTTCCATATTTCGCTTAGCATCGCCCTGTCATCATTCTTTTCAATATTAGGCGCGTATGCCTTACACAAATCACACCTGTAACCGCACATTGTCATCCTCTCCATAAATACCTTATCCCCCCTGCATTTAGTTCTTTGTTTGACGTTTTTCTTTCACCTGTTTTGCGTTATAAACATCATATACGCCATCTTTGACTTTTATTTACATTTTACTATATTTTCTCCTTTTGGTATATAATTTTGTCTATTTGTAAAGCAAAAAAAATACCAGTATGGATATTCTGGTATTTTTTGTTCTCTTGAAATTTTCAGTACATTTTCATGTTATTAATTTTTGTCCTTTGATTCTATTAAGTCTCCTCTATCTATTCCTTTTGGCATTTCCTCCATCCATCCGTTGTCAATAGCAATATCCATTCCGTCCTTTAAATACATGCTTATTTCTGCAGAAAGCTGTGTAAATAACAAAACAATATCCTTTCTAATTGACCCCAGCTTAGCCGCAGAAT
>JAQZBM010000211.1 GCA_029238945.1 Clostridia bacterium | reverse complement strand
TTAATTTGAGGAGGGATGGAGCAAGAGGCGGGATTTATTGTTCCAATAAATTGTTTTAATTTTTAATATTAAACGAGTAGAGGGGGATTTTATATGGCAAAAGAGAAGAGAAAAAAGAAGCAAGTCAAGTTTTCAATAGGTTTTAAGATAATAATTCTAATAGTAGTACTACTTACAATTTCAGTTAATTCATTAGCAGTTATCAACTACAATAATTCTCGTGATGAAATGATGAACCAGTTCGTTGGAAACTCAGAGATAATTGCTAATAACTTAGATGAGAACTTAAATAACTTTCTGATAAATAATGAGCAGAATCTGGAGATGCTCAGCAATAACTATAATGTTACAGATATTCTCTCTATGCCTGAAGAAGAATATATGTACCTATACAACGCTTTGCAGAATTATCAGGAAGCGCATCCGGATATCCAGACAGTATATCTTGGAACCCATACAAAGCAAATGCTGCTATTTCCAAGCACAAATTTACCTGAAGGTTTTGATCCTACATCAAGGCCTTGGTACCAGGATGCTGTAAAGGCAGGCAAGATGATTTGGACAGCTCCTTATGTTGACGAAGGAAATGGTAACGTAGTAGTAACAGTAGCTAAGCCTGTCAACAGCTCTTTAGGAGCATTTACAGGTGTAGCAGGAGCGGATATTTCCCTTGATGTATTCATGAAGCTGATTAAGGAAACAAAGCTGGGTAAGGAAGGTTACTTCTTTATTGCAGACTCCGCCGGCAAAATAATATACCACCCGGACAGCAGCTTGATTGACAAACAAGTTCCGGTAACTGAGCTTTTGGATTTTGTTACAAAGGGAGCAAACGGAACGTTGCAATATGAGATTGATGGTGAAAAGAAGGTTGCAATAGCACATAAAAATGATAAGATAAATTGGATGATTGTTGGAAACTTTGATGAGTCTGAAATAAACAGCAGTGCAGCACATATAATTGAGACTTCCGCATATGCCAGCGTAGGCATTGTTATTATAGCAATAATCCTGGGAATATTATTCACCAGAATCTTTGTAAGCAGAAAATTAGCAATGCTGGTAAAGGACATCCAGGAAATCGGAAACGGTAACTTTAAGGTGAGAAGCAAGATTAAGTCAAGAGATGAGATTGGAGTGCTTGCTTCTACAGTAAATTATATGGTAGAGCAGATATCGGAAATGCTGAAGCATGTTATGGGAATATCTTCTTCAGTAGCAGCTTCTTCTAATTCACTGGCAGCAACTGCACAACAGACAAATGCTTCTACTGAAGAGGTTGTGAGAGCTATCGGCGAGGTTACGGAGGCTGCTAATGACCAGGCTAGAGGAACAGATATAGGAATGCAAAGAACCGGCGAGCTTTCCGAAAGCATACAGCTGGTATCACAATCAGTGGAGAACATATCCTCTAGATTTAATGTTGCTTCAGAATTAAACAATGCAGGTATAGACAAGGTTAAAATACTTACAAAAAAGACTGAGGAAACCGGCAGCATATCAGATGAAATCGGCAGGGTAATATCTGAAGTGGACAACAGTACCAAGGAAATCGGTACAATAACTGATACAATCGGGCAAATAGCCTCCCAGACAAACCTTCTGGCTTTGAATGCATCCATAGAAGCAGCAAGAGCAGGAGATGCAGGCAAGGGCTTTGCGGTAGTGGCAGATGAAATAAGAAAGCTGGCAGAACAATCCTCTCAAGCAGCAGAGCAGATTGATGCTTTGATAAAGGGTATACAGGAACAGTCCAGAATTGCAGTAAATACAATGGAAGGCGCTAAAGGTGCGGTAGCTGCGCAAGAACTGGCTGTTAAAGAAACAGAGGGAGTATTTAATCAGATTTCAGAAACAATACAAGGTATAATCAGTGAGTTGGCAAATATAAATGAGCATAATGATTCAATGCAGGAAAGAAAGAATCATATCACTGAGGTTATGGAAAGTATTGCTTCTGCCTCCCAGCAAACAGCAGCCTCAACAGAGGAGATTTCAGCTTCAACTGAGGAACAGCTTGCAATAGTGGCAGAAATCAGCAGAACAGCTGAAAACTTAAATTCACTGGCTCAACAGTTGGACAGCGAGATAAAGAAATTCGAAATATAAGATTAAAGAAGGGCTTCAATTGAAGCCCTTCTTTTTTGGAGATATGTTTGTATGATTTGCTAAATAAAATATGGATTAATTATGCACTTTAACGAATAATAAAAACGGTGTCTCTAAAGTATTTTAAATGCAAAATCCCTGCTGTATAATAGTCATAAATGTTGAAGGAGGGTATTTATGGCAGATAAAGTGAAAAAAATCGCACTTCTTACGGGAGGCGGAGACTGTCCCGGTTTGAACGCAGTAATCAGAGCAGTAACACGAACAGCAATACTGAAGTATGGCTATGAGGTTATCGGGTACAAGTATGGATACAAGGGCTTATACAACAATGATATAGTTCCCTTGGATTTAAATGCAGTATCAGGTATTTTGCATAGAGGCGGAACTATCCTTTACAGCTCCAATAAGGATAACCTGTTTAACTACTTGGTAGAGGAAAATGGAGAAACGGTCTATCGGGATGTCTCTGATGTCGCGGTAGAAAACCTGAAGAAGGAAAATGTAGATGTGCTGGTAGCTATCGGCGGGGACGGCACTTTGACCAGTGCCAGAGACTTTGCAAGAAAAGGCGTCAAAGTGATTGGGGTTCCAAAGACCATTGATAACGACTTGGCTGCTACAGAGACTACCTTCGGATTTTATTCAGCCCTTGATGTGGCGACAGACGCCTTGGACAGACTGCATACCACTGCAGAATCCCATCATAGAGTTATGATTCTGGAGGTAATGGGCAGAAATGCAGGATGGATAGCTCTGAGATCAGGCATTGCAGGCTCCGCAGATGTAATATTGATACCGGAGATACCCTATAATATTAATAAAATTGCAGATAAGATAAAAGAAAGAGGCAGGGAAGGAAAGCCTTTCACTATAATAGTTGTGGCAGAAGGAGCAAAGCCTAAGGGAGGAGACGTGGTAGTACAGAGAATTGTATCGGACAGCCCGGACCCTATCAGATTAGGCGGCATAGGCAACAAGCTTGCTTTTGATTTGGAGCAGATGATAAGTGACCACGAGATAAGAAATACGGTATTAGGCCATCTGCAAAGGGGAGGAAACACTTCAACCTACGATAGAATACTTTCAACCAGATATGGAGTTGCTGCAGTAGATTTGATTCATGAAGGACGCTTTGGCAATATGGTGTGTCTGAAGAGTGATAAGATGTGCTTCGAGCACCTGGAAAACGTAATAGGTCAAGTGAAGCTGGTAGATCCGGAAAGTGAGATTGTAAAGACTGCCAGAAGCATAGGAATTTCCTTTGGCGACTAAAAATAATAGGTATTGCAGCAATGCAATACCTATTATTTTAAATACTGATTATCTCTCCGAAAGCTTCTCTACTTCCTTATACTCTACGCCAAAGGTATCAACGGTAACCTTTACCATTATCTGCGGCTCTTCAGGCATATCGTTTCTGTCCCTGTCGACGCTTACTATTCTATCAACTTCTTCAATACCGCTGGTTACCTTGCCAAAGGCTGCATAGCTTCCATCCAGATGGGGTGCTGCCTTATGCATTACGAAGAACTGTGAACCCGCTGAGTCAGGGTGCATGGCTCTAGCCATTGATAATACTCCTCTATCGTGCTTTAAGTCGTTTTTGAAGCCGTTGGAGTTAAATTCACCCTTAATGGAGTAACCGGGGCCGCCCATACCTGTACCTTCAGGGTCACCGCCCTGAATTACGAAATTTGGGATAACCCTGTGGAATGTAAGGCCGTCATAGAAGCCTTTGTTTATCAGGGATATAAAATTGTTTACTGTGTTTGGGGCTACATCAGGATAAAGCTCAGCAACTATTTTATTGCCGCTTTCCATTTCGATTGTTACAACTGGATTTTTACTCATTGTCATCTTCCTTTCTTTTGTGTTATACATTTCGAGCTTATTTATTTGTCTTCCTTCAATTGGTATGCAAATTCTTTTAGCATTTTAAAATTTTCCATAGCTCCTTCGTAGGCGCTGACGATTTTGAAATTCTTGTCAATAAGCAGTGACAGCGGGATATTCTGTATGCCATACATAGATGCCACATCTCCGTCTTTATCCATCAACACGGTAAAGTCGTATTGGTTATCTTCCATAAACTTCTTAACTGTGCCTTCAGGCTCCTGAATATCAATGGTCAATATTACGAAGTCAGGGTCCTGATTCTCCTTGTTGAGCTGCTGTATATAAGGCATCTCTTCCTGACAAGGAGGACACCAGGTAGCCCAGAAATTCAAATATATAGTTTTACCCTTATAATCCGAAAGAGAAACCTCCTTGCCGTTTAAATCCTTCAGCTTAAAGTCCAAAGCATCTATGGATTCCTGTATTTCATTATCGTCGTTTCCCGCATCTGCAGTGTCTGAAGGTGTCTCTGACTGAGCAGGCGCAGGCGTCGGTGCGGGAGCAGGATTGTTATTATATTGGTATGTAGTAAATATGGCAACGGCAACAAGAATCAATGCCACTGCCCAAATAATAATGCTTCTTTTCATAGGATACCTCCATTATACTAAAAATTAAAGAAATTTAAGTAACTGTTAAGCAGCAGCATTTTGTTTGTAAGTATAAAAATACCTAAAACAATTACCAGTATACCGCTTATTATTGAAATTATATTCATATATTTTGATATCTTTCTTAAGTATTTTGAGAAGCTTTCTATTGCCAGGGCTGTTACCTAGGAGTATTGAGCTTGCACCGCTTTTCAGCTTCCCGGGCTCGGTGACTCTTTTCTGAAAATACAGGTACTTTATTTTAACAAGTCCAGTTATATGAAGCCCGAATATTATTACTAATATACCGCCTATAATTCTGATATAGTCCTGATACCTGTCGAAATACCTGCCTAAGGCAGTTACTGACAGTCCCATCACAATAAAAATGATGGAGAAGCCCAGTGTGAAGCCTATTGCCTTATACAGAGTATACAATCTTTGTTTGTTTGACTTTATGTCATCTATAGAAGACCCTGTAAGGTAAGATATGTAAGCTGGGATTAAGGGTAATACACAAGGTGACAAAAACGAAAGCAAGCCCGCGGAGAAAGCAAGCACCAGAGATATATCCTTCATGTATTCACCTCCTTTTCATACTGTATACAAACTATATGCCTATTATACCAGCAAAAATATTTATAACCTATAGAAAAGACGCATCTATTTTTTAACAATGTGTAGGGATAAAAGAATATACATATTGATTTTTTTGTTTAAAATATATATAATATATACAAATCTTTGATTGGGGATAGTATATTTTGTAAGCTTTTCAGAGAGCCTGCGCAGATTTTTAAAAATCTATGGTGCGAGCAGGTAAAGAAGACAAGATGGAATGGGCCCATGAGAGCAGCCTGAATTACAGTAGGAGCTGACGTGCTTTCCCGACGTTACACGGGAACAGATATGATGGTATCTGACGAAGAGGGCTGCTTTTGCAGTCAATTTGGGTGGCACCGCAGGTAGACTCCTGTCCCATGTGAATATGTGATATTTGCATGGGACAGGAGTTTTTTTATTTGAAAGGAGAATTATTATGGATAAGAGAAAAAGAATTTTAACAGGAGATCGCCCGACAGGGAAGCTTCACTTGGGACACTATGTGGGAAGCCTGCAGAACAGAGCAGCACTGCAGAAGGATTATGAAACCTTTATAATTATTGCCGATGTTCAGGCTTTGACTACAAACTTTGACAGACCGGAAAAGCTGAAGCAGGATGTGATTAATGTAGCCATAGACAACATGGCAGCAGGGGTAGATCCGGAAATTTCAACGTTTTTCATACAATCTCTCATACCGGAGATTGCAGAGCTTACTACCTTCTACAGCATGTTTGTAACAGTCAACAGCTTAAGGCATAACCCTACGATAAAGACTGAGATTCAGCAATACGGTTATAAGGACATCATGTATGGTTTCTTAGGCTATCCGGTCAGTCAAGCGGCAGATATAACCTTCTGCAAGGCTGATCTGGTTCCTGTGGGAGAAGACCAGCTGCCTCATATAGAGCTCAGCAGAAAGATAGTAAGAAGATTCAATGAGCTTTACAAGCCTGTATTGGTGGAGCCGGAGGCAATGATAAGCAGGGTGTCCAGACTGGTAGGACTAGACGGAAACTCCAAAATGGGCAAAAGCTTGAATAACGGCATCTACCTTTCTGACGACGGGGAGACAGTAAAGCAGAAGATTAGAGGTGCGGTCACAGATCCAAACAGAATAAAGCTTACAGACAAGGGAAACCCGGATATCTGTACTGTATTCAAATATCATCAGGCCTTCAATGAGGGTGAGGTGCAAAATGTAGCGGAAGGCTGCCGAAATGCAGGCATCGGCTGTTCAGCCTGCAAGGCAAATCTGACCAATAAACTGAATGCTATGCTGGAGCCTGTAAGAGAGAAAAGAGCTTACTATGAGGAAAGACCGGATAAGGTTCAGGAGATACTTATGACAGGCACAGCTAAGGTAAGAGGAGTTGCTAAGGAAGTCATGAGAGAGGTAAGAGAAGCCATGAGCATAGACTATTTCGGATAGGATATGGGCTATAGAAGCAGAAGAGAGTATTCTTTCTGCTTTTTTCTTGTGCTTTTTGTCTCACACAAGCTTCCTTCTGCATAGTATAATATAATATAATTAAATGATAATTTGGAGGGATTTTCTTGTCAGATTTAAAAGCCATTGTTATAAAAGGCATAGCACCAATAATGCTGAAACCGGAAAAATGCAGCGAACAGGCCGATGAAGTGCTTTATGGCATGACACTTGAAGTATTGAAGAATGACAATCAATGGCTGTATATAAAAACCCATTACGGCTATGAAGGATACATTGAAAAAGCTCACTTAATGATAGATGAGAAGGGTATATGGGAAGGTATCGACAAACATTTTATAATCGCCGGCTTTGCAGATGTTATGACAGAGCCAAGATATTCTGCAGGCAGAATGCTCACTATCCCGAGAGGCTCATATGCAGCACTGGCAGAAGAAGAGGAAGAGCAATGGATTAAGCTTTTGCTGCCAACGGGGGATACCGGCTGGGTCAGAAAAGAGGCTTTGCTGAAGAGGGAGAACCATATAGGCACTGCATTAAGGCAAGCAATTGTGGATACAGCGCTTCTATATCTGGGTACACAATACCGCTGGGGAGGCAAGAGCCCTGAGGGTATAGACTGCTCAGGCTTGTCCTCCATGGCATATATGCTGAACGGCATCGTTATTCCAAGAGATTCTGATGATCAAATGAATTATATGAAAAAGGTAGAACGAAGAAAAAGTAAGCCCGGTGATTTGCTTTTCTTTCCGGGCCACGTGGCTTTATATATAGGAGAGGATAAATTCGTACATGCAACAGGAGCATCGGCAGGAGTTACAATTAACAGCCTGAACAAGGACAGCAAGCTCTACAGGAAGGACTTGGACGAAAAATATATCTGTACGGGTACAGTTCTTTAGCCAGAATGCCGATATATATTAAGGAAAGATTGGGTGTGCTGAAGCTAAGGAAGGAGAAAAATGAAGGATATAAAATTTGAAGACAACATCATAAAAAGAAATAAGATACCTATACTGATTTATACACCTGAATGGATACAGCTTTTTTCCAACTTCCAGTCCAGGGGTCTGAGGAAGACTGTAGAGGGCTTGGAAGCGCTGCTGGCAAAAGAAAAAGCCTGTGAAGCTGAGCAGAAGGAGCTGGAAAAAAGGAAAAAAATCCTTATGAATAAGATTTTGTATATATCGAAGGAAATCAATGAGGATAATAACACTGAAGCAATCCCCAAAATGGAAGCAGCCCAAAAAGAGCTTCTGCATATAAATGAAAGACTTCCGATACTTCTAGAGGAGCTGGAAACACTGCCTGCCTTGATAAATGAGCAGAATACTGCTGTACTCAAGGAAACTATAAAAAGAGCCTATGACCTGATAAAGGAGCATAAAGACGATGCGGAGCAGTGTCAGAAGGAGATAAATGTTATAAGACAAAGACTTGGGGAACTGATAAAAACAAAGGTCGAAATGGAGGAAAGCGTGAACAAGCTTTACTCCTTCGTACATGGAATGATTGGCGCAGACGAAATGGAGAAGCTGGATTACAGCTATTTGAAGAATAATGGCTCAAAATAATCAGCTTTTGCTGGTTATTTTTTTACATAGAGCATAATATTTGTAAAAACATTCTATTTGGCATATAATTAAGTAAATATAAAGGCCTAGGGGGACATAATGATTAAGAAAATTGGAGCTAAGGGAATTTTATCAATCCTGCTGATATTATCTTTATTAGTAAATCTTTCTTATCTAAAGGCCAGTGAGGCAAAGTACAGATATACAGAAGAAACAATTTCTCAACTGCATGAAGAATTTTCTTCAGCACTTCATACTCTTTATATGAATCTATATCAAATAAAAGATAGTGATTTCAAGGATAAAGAATATATTAACAGCGAACTTGACGAAGCTATAAGTAAAATCCATAGCTATGATAAGATGATGTATCAATTAGGTTATCTTAACGATGAATTTAAGTACTATCATCATTATTCTGATGTATATATGTATTTAATTGATCTAAAACAAAAGG
>JAQZBM010000210.1 GCA_029238945.1 Clostridia bacterium | reverse complement strand
CAAGGATGTTATACTTGAGATAGATATACAAGGTGCCATGCAGGTGAAGAAAAATAATCCTGAGGCTATATTTGTATTCATAATGCCTCCTTCCTTTGAGGAACTAAAGCACAGGATAGTTTCCAGAGGTACAGAGACAAAGCAGGACATACTGAAAAGGCTTCATGAAGCATATAAAGAGGTATGTTCGTCCAGAAATTATGACTATATTGTTGTAAATGATGATGTAGAAGCGGCAGCAGAGAAAGTGAAAAGCATAATAGCAGCCGAAAAATGCAAATTAAAAAGATGTAAAATAAATTATGATAGCTACAAGGAGGAATAAAATGATATATCCTACTTTAAAAACACTACTTGAGAAAGTAGACAGTAAATACACACTTGTTGTTGCAGTTTCAAAGAGAGCAAGACAGATTGTTGATGGTCAGCCTAAGCTTACAAAGGTAACTTCAAATAAGCCTGTAACTGTTGCGGTGAATGAAATTGCCGAAGGAAAAGTGATTTATGAGAGAAACACTAATAAGCCTGAAAATACAGTAGTTGCAGAGCAAACAGAAAATACCGGTGAAAGTGATGCTTAAAGGCAAAAATATAGTTCTGGGGGTAAGCGGAGGAATCGCAGCCTATAAGGCCTGTGAGCTTACCAGCAGACTCAAGAAGCTAAATGCCAATGTAGATGTGATTATGACTAAGTCAGCAGCTGAATTTGTTACGCCGCTGACTTTTCAATCTTTATCCCTGAATCAAGTGGTGACTGATATGTTCGATAAGCCGAAGTACTGGGAAATAGAGCATATCTCTTTGGCGAAGAAGGCTGACATAGTAGTTATTGCTCCTGCAACTGCAAATGTTATAGGCAAACTGGCAAATGGCATAGCAGATGACATGCTGACAACGACAGTTATGGCATCAAAGGCAATAAAGCTTATAGCACCTGCTATGAATACAAATATGTATGAAAATCCTGTAGTACAGAAGAACATAGAAACCTTAAAGCAGCTAGGCTATGTTTTTGTAGAGCCCGGTGAAGGAAGACTGGCCTGTGGGGATATAGGCAAGGGCAAGCTGGCTGAGCCCGAAGTCATAGAGCTGGCTATAAAGGAGCTGCTGCTTCCGGTCAGAGACTTGGAAGGCAAAACTGTACTTGTAACTGCCGGACCAACTGTAGAGCATCTGGACCCTGTAAGATTTATCACAAATCACTCTACAGGTAAAATGGGCTTTGCGGTAGCCGAAAGAGCAGCCAGACGAGGCGCCAAGGTAGTGCTGATAGCGGGCCCAACCAATCTAACTGCACCTCAGGGGGTAGAGAGAGTAGACGTGCAGTCTGCTTTGGAAATGAAAGAGGCAGTGATGCTTCACATGAAAGAGGCGGATATTATCATAAAGAGCGCCGCTGTAGCAGACTATAGACCGGCGGAGATAAGCAGCGAGAAAATAAAGAAATCGGAAGAAGAACTGACCATCAAGCTGGAGAAGAATCCTGATATACTTTTCGAGCTTGGCAAGGTAAAGGGAGACAGGGTACTCATCGGCTTCGCCATGGAGACTCAGAACCTCATTGAGAATGCAAAAGCCAAGGTGCAGAAGAAGAATCTTGATTTCATAGTTGCCAATGACCTAAGGACTGAAGGAGCCGGCTTCGCAGGAGACACCAATGTGGTGAAAATCATCGACAGGCAGGGCAGCATAGAGGAAGTTCCGCTGATGAAGAAAAGCGAGCTGGCAGACATCGTGCTGGACAGAGCTTTAAGCGTATGTAACAGGTAACAGGTGTCAGCTGACAGGGGTGTAGGGACTGATTTTTGTGAAGCTCATATATGCATATCGCTGTCATCCTGACGTAGGAAGGATCTGTAGGCTAGAGGATATTCTAATATTCAAGGGGGAGCATAATGAAAAAGAAAAATGGTCTGGTTATTGTTGTTTCCATACTACTTTTGATTTCATTATCCTATAATGCTTTTCAGTACAACGAAATAAATCACTACAAAGCTACAATGAATAGTATTGATTCAGACGCTAGAATATGGACATATCATACTGGCAATTTTCTAAAGGATCATGAGCTTGAAGAAAGTGATCTAAAATTCTTTGCATCGAGAACGGGCTTTTTGGAATCTTTATCAAGGTGGTCAAGCTCATATGAGGATGATTTAGATAAATTGACAGATTCTTTTACTTATTTGAATAATGTTTTCATTAGCAGTGACTTAGAATTGATAAACAAATACAGATTGGAGCTATCAGATGCTTTAATTGATTTGTATGAGAAGCCTATGGATGCTTCAGTCAGAGAAAGGTTTATTAACTTAGTTATGCGAATGCAGGATGAGAGCATGAAAAGATAGATTTAGAGGATAGAGAGATTAGATAATATTTATATTATCTAGTCTCTTTTCTGTTTTTCCCTGCCCCTACAACTATTCGGCAAATTATGCTATAATCAAATGAAGCATAAGGGCAAGGAGGCGATTACTATCATGCAGATATACGCAGAAGTTATCATAAACAACAAGCATAAGGAAACAGATAAGATATTCCACTATGCTGTACCGGAAAACCTGATGGACAAGGTACAGCCCGGCTGCAGAGTAATTGTACCCTTCGGGATTTCCAACAAGCATATGGAGGCGTACATCTTAGGCTTGACAGACCAGGTGGATATACCTGTTAAAAGGATAAAACAGATACACAGCCTGATAGACGACTATCCCCTTATCCCCGGCAAAATGATAAGGCTTATAGAGTGGATGAAGGAGAAGTACATATGCTTTTATATAGATGCCATACAGACAGTCATACCAACGCCTATAAGGACAAAATCCACCAGTGTCATAGAGCTCTCGGAGGAGGACTATGAGCAGAAAAAGGCCAGAGTAAAAAGCGATACCCTGCTGGAGATTCTGGAGTATATAGAGGAAAATGACGGAAGTGCCAATTTGGCAGATTTGAAAAGCTATTTCAGCGATATTAAGCTGGATTATTTCATTAAGAAGCTTACAGATGCAGGCTTGGCAGTAAAGAAACAGATTATAAAAAGCAAGTTAGGCAAGAAAATAGATAAGCTGTTGTACATAAACCAAAACATTAACGCAGAGCTAAGTAAAAATGCCATAAAGCAAAAGGAACTGCTGGATTATATAAAGGACAATCCCGGAGTATCCATAACCAAGCTTAAGACGGTTTACTCTAACTGTGACTCCTCGGTTAAGACCTTGATAAATAAGAACTATATCAACGTTATCGAGAAGGAAGAGTACAGATACGGAGAAACTAGGGTATACGAGGACAAGAGACCTTATCTGACTGAGAAACAGCTGGATGCCATAAAGCAGATAGAGGAGCACTTCAAGGAGAAGAGAAATGTTCTGCTGCACGGCGTTACAGGCAGCGGCAAAACAGAGATATACCTGGACCTGATTGAGAAGTACATTCAAATGGGTAAGGACTGCATAATCCTGGTGCCGGAAATCTCCCTTACTCCCCAGATGATAAACCGATTCAAGGGCAGGCTGGGGGACAAGGTGGCAGTGCTGCACAGCGGGCTCAACGAGGGTGAGAAGTATGATGAGTGGCGCAAAATTAAGACCGGAGAAGTAAAGGCTGTGGTAGGTGCAAGGTCTGCTATATTTGCACCTTTCTCCAATCTGGGAATAATTATTATAGACGAAGAGCATGAAAATACATATAAATCAGAGATAAAACCAAAATACATAACAAGAGAGGTAGCGGAGAAACGCTGCCGGCTTGAGGATGCAAGGCTAATAATGGGCTCTGCTACACCGTCCATTGAGAGCTACTATAGAGCGAAGCATGGAGAGCTGGGACTTGTAGAGCTTCCTGAAAGAGTGAACGGCAAAGAGATGCCTGAGGTTTTTGTAGTGGACATGAGAGAAGAGCTGAAGCAGGGCAACAAGACGATTTTCAGCAGGCTTTTGACTGAAGAAATACTGCAGACAATGAAGGAAAATAATCAGCTGATACTGTTCCTGAACAGGAGAGGACACTCAACCTTTGTATCCTGCAGGGACTGCGGTCTTGTTATGAAATGCCCAAGGTGCAGCATATCCCTGACCTATCATATGAATGAAGATAACTTAAGCTGCCACTACTGCGGGCTTCAGAAACCAAACCCTCCCGTGTGTCCGAAATGCGGGAGCAAGAACATAAAATACTTCGGAGTTGGAACACAGAAGCTGGAAAGAGAATTTCAGAAGAAATTCAGCATAAAAAACACTCTAAGGATGGATGCAGATACTACCAGGTTTAAAAACTCTCATGAGGCAATACTGGATTTGTTCAGAAGCGGTAAGTCAAAGGTGCTTCTGGGCACTCAGATGATATCAAAGGGGCTTGACTTCCCCAATGTAACCTTAGTTGGAGTAATAACTGCCGATACCAGCATCAACCTTCCTGATTTCAGATCAGCAGAGCGTACCTTCCAGATGATTGCCCAAGTAGCGGGCAGGTCCGGAAGAGGTAGCAAGGAAGGAAAGGTTGTAGTGCAAACCTATACGCCGGAGCATTATAGCATAATATATGCTAAGATGCACGATTTCGTAGGCTTCTATAATGAGGAGATAAAGCTGAGAAGAGAGCTTTCTTATCCGCCCTTTTCACACATTGCAAATATTCTTATAAGCGGCTTTGATGAACGCAAGGTTATACGGAGCGCCAATGATGTAGGAATATTCATGGATGCTGAGATAAAGGAATATCCCGGAATCGAAAAGCTGGGCCCTTCAACTGCGCCTTTATCAAGGATAAAGAGCAAGTTCAGATGGCAGATAATCCTGAAGTCAGAGAGTGAGGATATGCTGAGAGAGCTTCTGCAGAAGCTGGCAGATTCAAAATATACAGAGATAGAAGGCATCACAATCAGTATAGATATAAATCCGAACAGTATGCTGTAAGCCGGATTGTATTAACATATAACAAGTCTAAATGATGTATAATACTAGTATAAAAATAC
>JAQZBM010000209.1 GCA_029238945.1 Clostridia bacterium | reverse complement strand
AACAGTGGAAGCAGCGGTGATAGTCCCAATCGTAATTATCGCAGTTATGGTTGTCATATATATAATGCTGATAATATTTCAAAGCTGCATTATGCAGGTGACGGCAAACAGCTTGTCTGAAAAAGCAGCAGCGGTGTGGCTGAACCAGTACGCTTCACTTGAAACAGGAAAAATATCAAAGGCTGATATATCGAATACGGGACTTTACCGAAGGTGGAGCTTCGGCAGCTCACGCAATGAGGTGGAGGTGTGTGAGGAAGCTAAGACCATGCTGCAGAAATACAGCATTCTGAAAGGTAAAGATGTGGAGGTCAATATCTCACATCAGAATACGATATTTGCACAGAAAATTACGGTGGAGCTTAGCGCTGCCTATACCAATCCTCTGGGAGGACTGACGTATATTTGGGGACTGGACAGCTCTGTAAAACTTAGAGTGCAATCACATTCAACTGTCGACGACCCTGTGGAGTTTATCAGAAACTCAGACTTTATCATCGAGACTGCAGCAAGCATTCCTCTGATAAATGAGTTTGAAAGCAAGTGGAGTGAGATTGTAGATAAGATTATTGAATACGTAAAAAACTTCGGCAAAGGAGAGACGGCAAGTTGACCAAGGGAAAGAGCTGGCACGGCGCTATAACGATATATTTAAGCATTATATTGTCATCAGTTATCTTACTAAGCGGCATACTTATGGACATAGTAAGAATCAGGACAGCTGAGGTGCAGCTTAGAAGAGCAGTTAATACAGCGGCTGAATCAGCTTTGGCAGGGTACCATACTAAGCTGAAGGAGGATTATGGACTTTTTGCTTTACATAACAATGACAGTGTACAGCTGGAGGAAACCATCAGGAGTTACTTGGGAAAGAACCTGCTGCTGGAATCAGAAAAGAAAAGTTCAGGCGACAGTGCATACAGCTTCCTGAAGGGAATTGTCATCAATAACGAATATAAAGATGTAAAATTCTTAGATATTTATGATTATAGGATTGAAGCCATAGAGACAGTACCTATATATAATTTCACTGAGAATGAAATTACCAGAAAGCAAATTGATGAATATATGAAATATCGTGCCCCTGCTCAATTTGCTGAAAATCTTATGGAGAAGCTTGAATATGTGAGCAGCACTGAAAAGCTTACTGATGCCTATAAGCAGAAGACAGCAATAGAGAAAAAGCTGGACAAGGTTGAAAAAGCCTTGGGTAAGCTGCAAAAAGAGATTGATGCTATAAATAGCTTCAACAAAAATGATTTTGAAAATAAACCGGGCTCAAACAGCTTGGTTCAATCATACATAGAGCTTGAAATCAAAAAGTCGGTATATAAAGCTTACAGCAATGTTGAAATTGACATATCGGAGTCTAAAGAAGACAAGGAAAAAGCCCGGGAGCTTGTACAATATGCAAGGGAGCTTTATCAGGATGCAGCACGAGAAGCTCAGGATATAGAGGAACGCTTGAATGAAGAAGTTACTGACAGAATTACTGCAGTTCAAAATGCAGAAAGGAATATTCATGACATACAAGTGCTAGTCAGCGCTGCACGCAGCGAAATTGAGACGCTGAGAAGAAGTATTAATAAGCAGGAAGAGGGTGCTCAGAGCGATATCAAAATTACAGCTGCTCTTGAGGCAGACATTGAGAAATGGGAGTGGCTGCTGGACACTGAAAACTCAAACAGTATAATTACAAAGCTGGAAAGTAATATGGAGCTTATAATCAACATTAAAAGCAAACTGGCTCAAATACCTAATCTGACAGCTTCTTACAGCGGATTTATGCAGGCTCAGGCTGAAGGGATAATGAAAAGTGCCCTTGGAGCTTCAGAAGCTTTGGACATATCAGGTACTTCAGAGCTTGATGAGGTGGTTCGCAAGGTTCTGGCATCACCTGAGCTTGCGGCAATAGCAAAATCGGCAGAGCGGTTTGAAACCATTGATAAGGTATCTGCAGCGGCAAGTAAGGCAAAAGGAAAAGATCCCAGAAAGTCTGTAGCTGAAGATGCGAAAAAAATCAAGGATGATATATCAACCTTATCAGAATCCTCGAAAAAAATAGAAGACCGCAGAACGCTGCCATCCTATTTCATAAACGGCAGCTATCCAAACAAGATTTTCAGTGATGACCTGCTGCAAACAGAGGCAAATGATGAAAAGCTGTCTTCAACTGTCGAAGGCGTGGATGTGAACTTTGATGAGGACAGCAATTTCTCGGAGGATGCCTTCGGATATATAACAAGCCTTGCTTCTAGGCTTGGGGAATTTGCAAAGGATATGAGGGATGAGTTATATGTAAACGAATACATTCTGGCAGTCTTTAAGGATGGAGTGGAGTTGAAAGACTCTGCTAGTGACAATAAAATTAAAGACACTCTGTTCGATAAATGCGAGGTTGAGTATATATTGACAGGTGCAGCAAGTGAGACTCAGAATTTCCTTGTCGTAAAAGGCAAGATATTGCTTATCAGATTTGGGATGAATACTCTGCATGTTTATTCTGACCCCCAAAAGAGGCTGAAGGCTCTTGAAATTGCCACCGCAGCAGCTGGATTTACAGGCTTTGGAATCCCTATAGTACATAATATGCTTATGTGCACCTGGGGTATGGCAGAAGCCTTTCAGGACATTAAGGAAATATATGACGGCAAAAAGGTTCCATTTATAAAAACTATAGAAACCTGGCGTACGGATTTGATTCCCGGAGGCTACAGCACAAAGGACGATGTGCAGAACGAAGGCAGTATAATGGACTTCGATTATCACGATTACCTCAGATTGCTGCTGCTTGTTCAGAATAAAGAAGTGAAGATGAATAGAATTGAGGACTTGATACAACTGAACATGCAGAAGAGCAGCCCCGGATTTGAACTGAAAAATTACAACACTTATGTGAAGGTAAATGCAGAGATTTCAATAAAATACTGGTTTTTAACAGGGAGCTTTATTCCTTCTAAGCATAAGACGACGGATGGCAGGCACAAGATTCATATAGAAGCATGGAAGGGGTATTAGCATATGTTGGACAATAAAACTTCAAGAGGTGCTATAACGGTTGAAGCGGCAATTGTACTTCCTGTTTTCATATGTGTAGTCATAAGCCTTGCCATGCTGATAAAGCTTGTATATATACATGATGTGATGCAGCATGCCATTGATGAGGCAGCCAATGAGCTGGCAGCCTATGCATATATCTATCATATAAGCGACCTTGAGGAAATTGACAGCTCTATACAGGATACTATGGATGATAATGCGGCACAGGCGGAAGGACATGCAGAAATCTTTATAGATGCCTATGAAACTATGGATAATACCATACAAGAAGGGAAAAGTACGGCAGAGGACATAGGAGCAATAGCCGGAGGTGAAGGAGGCTTCCTTGACAAAGCCGGTGATATTCTGGACAGGGCTGCTGAGGCAGGCAAAAGCGGAGAGCAGCTTACAAAAGAGAATCTGCAAAGCATTAATGACCTGCAGCGCCTTTTCGATGAGGCGGGAAAGGACCCCCGCAAGGAAGCGGAAAGCATAGCCTGGATGCTGTCTAAAGGGATGTACAATGATGCTAAGACGATTATCGCAGTGCCTGTAGTAAGGCAAACGGTGAAGAAATACTTCAAACAGCTAGGCGGCGCAGACGTGGACGCAAGCCTCAGGAAGCTGAATATTTCAGGCGGCTTTTACGGATTGGATTTCTACTCTTCCAGCTTCTTTAATGGAAATCAGGATATTGACATTGTTGTCAAATATAAGGTGGAACTGCCTTTGCCTATAAAGCTTCTGCCTGACCTATACATAGCCCAGCGCAGTGTTGCCAGAGCGTGGTTGGAGGGCGGAGCTGAGGATAGCCTGGAGCAGTTTGACATTTGGGCTCTTCCAAATAAACAACGGGGCTTGAAAATCGAAGAGATGTACAGCGGGAACTTGCCCTATGATTTCCCTGTAATTGATGCATATGATGAGCAGACTAGGACAGGTACATCAATAAAAAGCATAAACTTAAATTCAAAGACTTATCAGAAGGACGAGGCATTGAAAAAGAGGCTGACATCTTTTGTTGATGACTTGAAGGACAGCAATGTTATCAATTATAAAAATCAAAGCTACAGCCTTTGGAATAAAAAGCTGATCGTTGTTATTCCAAAGGGCTCAATAAATGAGAGCAATAGGCTATTAATACATGAAATGATTAAATATGCAAATGCCAATGGAATACAAGTTACCGTAAATGAATTGTAGAGAGGAGCATGTGAAAGTGGAAATTGCATTGATATTGCTGACAAGTATAGTATTGGCGGCAATTATATTTTTGGAAGGCTCCAAAAGCGGTAAGCTTACGGTTTATACTCAAAGCAAGGCATTTCTCCGCACAAAGTATGGAATTTTAAGCTTTATATACATACTTATCACCATTTTGTTGATAAGTAAGCTTGGCTTTGCAGCTCTTTCACTTTTATACGCTGCAATGCTGGCGGTGCTGTTTGTGATTTCAGTACTTGACACAAGAGACAGGCAGATAAGCAAAAAGGGGTTTGCGATACTTATGCTGGGCGGATTTGCGGCCGCAGCTTCAAACCAGAGCATTAGTATTGTAAACAGCTTAGGGTCCATGCTGTCAGTGTTTGCTGTCCTGTGGATAATTTATCATTTCTCAAAAGGAAGCATCGGTATGGGTGATGTCAGACTGTGTGCAGCAACAGCACTGTATCTGGGAATAGAAAAAGCCTTTGGTATGCTTGCGCTGGCGACTATTATGAGTGGTGTGACGGCTTTAATTCTGATATTGCTGAACAAAGCTTACAGAAATGAAAGCATGCCCTTTGCACCTTTTATTGCAGCAGGTACAGCCGCAGTGCTCTTGCTTTAACAGAAAAAATTTTAGCACTAAATGTTTAAAAAGGTGGGTTTTAAATGGAAATTGATAATTACTCAGTTTCATATCAAAACGATGCTCTGCAATAGATTATCAAATTAAGATGCTAATGGAAAATCCTGCTCCAAACTTTCTACAAATGCATAAAAATCAATTTGATAATGAGGTTTTCATCTACTACGATATTACCTCAAAAATAACCATGGAGCAGTTCTTTGGCAGAAGGAAGCTAAACAGACATGAGTTTCTTACAATAATCAAGAGCTTTGTAAAGACTCTGCAGACAGGGAAGAGATATCTGCTGCAAGGTGGGGCATATATCCTTGATATTAGATACTTGTATATAAATCCTTCATCCCTTGATATATCCGTCGCTTATATGCCGTGTGAGACGTCCTCTGATGTATCTGAGGAGCTCCGCAGCTTCCTGATTGATTTGATAGTTTACAAAGTGGCTTTTCTGCATCCGGAGGAAGGCAGCTTTGTTTACAGACTGCTAAGTCTTTTGAAGGATGAAGCCTTTAGCCTGGAGCAGTTGGACAGGCTTGTGTATGATATAGCGATAGAATGTGGAAGTGGAGCAGCAGATAATAAGAAAATATCTGCCAAAGCAGCTGCTTCTCAAGAAGGCTTTAGGGCAGCAGAGGGGAAACATGCAGCTTCGGCGGAGAAGCGACAATTACCCAAAGCTTCGTCGAACAAAAACATGGTTCTACTTTTCATGCTTGTTCAATTCTTCTTCGCAGCCTCAGCTCTGCTGCTGGTGAATTTTATCATAAAAAAGAATCAAGGCTTGGATATTTACTCGCTGACAGGAATATTATTGCTGGTTCTTTCGATGGATTTTCTGACTGTAAAAAAGCTTGGTGTTATAAAAACAAAAATGAAAGGAGCTTCTGCTGCTTCAGCCAATAATGATAAAGCGGAAAGAAGTCAGGTAAAAGAAGCTAAAGGGCAAAAAGAGAAGCGAAAGGTACTGAGGGATATACAGAAATATGAAGCAGCTTACGATATGGATACCAGCGTGCTTATTGATGAACCGGAAGCTTATCCTTTTCTCGCAGGCGGCTCGGATAATCAGCAGGAGAGAATCATACTGAACAAGCCCAGCTTTATAATCGGCAGGTTGAAGAATCAAGCGGATTACATATCGTCTAATAGTACTGTGGGCAAGGTACATGCGGAGATTATCTGCCAAGATGGCGCCTATTACGTAAGAGACCTGAATTCAAGGAACGGCACATATATTAACGGAGAAAGGATTGTAAGCAATGCGCTACATGCACTCAAAAACAACGACAGGATTGCCTTTGCAAACAGTGAATATAAATTCATATGGGGACAGGGAGCAGAGCTGCAATAATATAAACGGTATGAGATGCCAAATAGCATCCATAACAGATAAAGGCCGAGGTAAACAGGAAAATCAAGACAACCTGCTTACAAAATCCGGTGAATCGACTTTGGGATACAGTATGCTCCTTGCTGTTGCAGATGGAGTCGGGGGATTAGAGTGCGGCGCAGAGGCGAGCGCTGCAGCTATCAATTGCTTGAAGCTGTGGTGGAACATAACTTTTAGATCCATAATGTACAGCGATATGGAAAATATCCAATATCTCATAAATGAAAGCTTGAGTGCCGCCATTGATAAGGTAAACAGAGAAATATACGAGAGAGGTATAAAGGAAAACAAAAGGATGGCTACGACACTTTCCGTTGTTTTTGTTTTAAACGGCTGGTATTGTGTGAAGCATATCGGAGACAGCCGGGTTTACTTGATATCCCGCAAGCTGGAGCAAATTACAGAAGACCATAATCTCCTTAGTCAACAGTTGAAGTCAGGCACCTTCGATGAAGCAAAATGCAGCTTTAAAGCTTTAAATAACGTCTTGACAAAATGCCTGGGTGTAAAGGCTGATATTGAGTTGTTTGAACAAACGGGCCATATCAGTGAAAAAGAGGGCTTTCTGCTTTGCACTGACGGCTTATACAAGCTGCTCAGCGTTACGGAGATTGGCAGAGAGATTGGAATATATCACAACCATACCGAGGACATGCAGCAAGGGATTCAATTCCTTATAAATAAAGCCCGCAAGCGCGGAGAACGGGATGATATTTCAGTGATTATGATGAAGGTTAAGAGAAAGCCTAAAAGTGATTGGAAAAGCTTGAAGGAATTAGTCACAGGGAGGAGCTATTTATGATAAAGGCACTATTTTTTATGATAATTATTTTTACATTTCTCTTAAATATAATTTTGACTATCTATTTAATAAGAGGGAATTTTTCTCGTGATGAAGGGTATATTAGGCATGAAAAGATTGTAAGCTTCGATTTGTCCGCGAATACCGCTGATGATACTTATGCTGCAGCAACCACCGCTTTGGATACGGAAATACTGATCACTGATGCGGCAGAAGAAAGGTGAGTAAAGTGGAAGGGAAGCTTCTGAAAAATAAATACAAAATTGAGAGAAAAATCGCAGAAGGCGGTATGAGCACAATTTATTCGTGCAGAAATATAGAATTGGACAATAAATGGATAGTGAAGCATATTGATAAGAAATATGACCATAATATCTATGAAGAAGATATTTTAAAAAAGCTTTACCATATAAGCTTACCCAAAATAGTTGACATTTGCCGGGATGAAAACGGTATATATATTATTCAAAGCTACATAGAGGGAATTCCTCTGATAAAGCTGATAAGGAATATGGGTGCACTTGAAATAGAAAGGATTATCGATTATGCGCTGCAGCTTTGTGAGGTACTGCAATATCTGCATAATATGAAGCCAAGGCCTATAATACATAAGGATTTAAAGCCTTCCAACATAATAGTTACAGAGAACGATAAGCTTGTATTGATTGATTTTGGTATAGCCCAGGAGCTGGGAGGAAGACAAAGGATAGTCAGAGCGGCGACAAATATATATGCACCGCCTGAGCAGCTTGCTTTAGACGGTATATGCGATACCAGAGGAGATATTTACAGCTTAGGCATAATTCTGGCTCAATTGGCAGCAGGTGAAGCTGTGGTAAGAACCCGTGAGACAAAGAATAAGAAGGCTGCCGGAGTACGGAGGAGACTTTTGGACATAGGAGAGAAATGCTCGGCTTTTTTTCCGGAGGACAGATATCAAAGAGTAGAAGAGGTTATGCAGGATTTAATTGAAGCAAGGAATGCGCTGATAGCAGACAGGGAAAGCAGAAAGAAGAGGCGGAAATGGGCTGTAACAGCTGTTGCAGTAATATCACTGTTAGACTATATCGCTTCAATAATAGGTTTGATAATTTATTAGGGATGGTCTTTTTAGGCTGTCTTTTGTTTTTTGTGCGTACAGAGCTTCTTCGGAAATGAATAGAAAAGAAAAATATTATTGTAAGCATTAGAATAAAAGGACTTGACAGTAATTGTTTGGTATGTTAACATTATATATTGCATTGTAGTAACTAATTTTACAAATTATGCTACCAAACTGTATAATATAACTTAATATGGCAATATTAAAAGTATGTATGCTTTTAATTTCATAACACCAAAAGCGATAAACCACAGCTAAAATTCAGCACTATTGTTTGTAGGTTAGCAAAGTGATATACATGTATTAATTTGGTAGACACCGAACTAACAGAGTTTTTTGCTTTTGGCTATTTTACTTTTTAAACTAAGGGGTGAGTGACTTTATGGTGCATCCAGTTTCCGTAGGCAAGACTCATAGGATGAGCTACTCGAAAATTGATGAAGTAATGGATATGCCAAATCTTATCGAAGTCCAGAAGAACTCATACAACTGGTTCTTGGAGGAAGGCCTGAAAGAAGTATTCAATGACGTATCTCCAATTCAAGACTACACTGGTAACCTA
>JAQZBM010000015.1 GCA_029238945.1 Clostridia bacterium | reverse complement strand
AGGTGCAGAAATGTTGGGAATCACATTGAAGGATGGAGAATTTCCGGCTGAAAAAGGCGAAATCGCAGTGGAAGAATGGTTTCTGAATACTTATATGAAGGATGCAGCTATAGGTGATATGATTAATATCAATTACCATAAGGGGAATGGGGAAACCGCTTCTTACTCATTTGAAATATCCGGAATATTAAACAATAGCAGTAAAAACCAGGCAAATGGTATTCCCAATGCGGCTGTCTCCTTGAAGGATGGGGACGACTTAAAGGGAAATGAGCAAAAGGATGTAATGATATGGGCTTCGAAGGGTAAAAGTATATCCGGTATTATCGGCAGACTAAAGACCAAGCTCTCTATAGGGAGTGACAAAATTATTCCCAATAAGATTGTATTGATATTGACGGATCCTGAAAATCAATTTATGAGAAAGATGCTATATTCCAGCGGCTTGATTGTTGTTGCAATTGTAGTCTTTGCTGCAATTATTATGATTTACAATGTAATTAATATCTCAATCATGGATAGAATTAAACAATTTGGTCTTTTAAAATGTCTTGGTGCCACAAATAAACAAATAAAAGGAATGGTACTGAGAGAAAGCATTTTTATTGCCTTGGTATCTATAATACCGGGAGTAGTGCTAGGATGTTTAGCTGTAGCAGCCATTGTGCTTTTAATAAAAAGTAATATAACAGATACCATCAGCAAATACGTACCTATTATTATATCCTTAAGATCTATCATCGTGGGGATATTAATAGGATTAACAGCTATAATTATTGCATCCTTCAAGCCTGCCAAAAAGGCATCAAAAGCCTCGCCGGTCCATGTAGCTTCGGGAAGTGCATTTATAAAATTAAATAAGAAAAAGACAGAGGGACACCTATCGAAGCTTCTTCCTGTGGAGATAGTAATGGCAATAAGGAACATTTTACTTTCAAAAGTAACTTTTACGATTACTGCGCTTTCTTTGGCATCCGGTTTATTTATATTTCTGACCTTTTATGTATTCATTGATTTTCTGGATATCTCGAAAGCCTCTGCAAAACCGTATTACAGTGATTATACATTGGAATCAGAAAATATATATAAGGATATGAGTGATACTGATTTTAGCTATAGTGAGCTGGAAAAGCTGGCATCCATGGAGCAGGTTGAGAAAATTTATATGAAAAGATATATGGAGTTTACTGCTAAGGTCCCAAAAGCAAGTCTGACACCTGATTATACTGAGTATTCTAAGCTAAAAGGAACAGAAGCGGTGGAATATGGTGATGGATGGGTCATCCCTAAAGATTCCGGAACAATTTTTTCTTTCGATGATGAATGGATGAGACAAACGGAGAAATTCCTGATGGACGGAAATATAGATAATGTTATAAATGGGAAAACAGATGCAGCTCTTATAGTGAATGGGAACTTTTTCTATAGCCCTGATAACAACAATCAAGGTATGAGGAAGTTGATACAGCCAACTCGATTAAAGGTAGGAGACCAAATTTTCATTAATACCGGAAGCGGATACAAGAAACTGACGGTGGAAGGGATACTAAACTCCTTACCTGACAAAACAAAAAAAGGGGGTACACTGGTCAGTATTCTTGTAAATCATAAAGTCTATGAAGAGTTAACTCAACATAATACATATCAACAGATTGATATCAAGGTTAGAAAGGGATTAAACACAAAGCCGGTTGAAGCCATACTAAACGAAATTGTTTTGAGAAACAATTCAAGGAAAATTCAGGACTTGAGATTACAAAACCTTGAGGCTAATCAGTTTCAGTTTGTACTAAATGTATTTATATATGGCTTCATTTTCATAATCGTTTTAATCGGCTTCTTCAACATATTAAATACAATGATTATGCGTATTGTTACCAGAACGAAGGAGATAGGGCTTATTAAGACCTCTGGAATGACAAATGCTCAAATACTTACTATGATTATTGTTGAAGCAATTTTCTATGGTTTAGTAGCATGCATATTTGGTTCAATTATAGGTATAGGGGCAGCGAAGCTCTTGTATTACAGATTAATCACATCGGTATTCGGTATAGAATGGCAAATGAATATGATGGCTTTGGTTATAGGAAATATTATGACTATTGTTATTACGGTAATATCAGTAATATATCCTTTGGCTTTAACCAATAAAATCAGTCCCATTGAAGCTACCATAAGCAATGAATAATTAAATGCAAAAGGGTGGTCATTATATGAAAAAAGTATTTGTATTTATCGGAAGTCAAAAGGGAAAAGCCTCTAATACCGCCGGATTAACACAGAAAATTTTAGACAATGCGGTAAATAGTCTGCAAGGCACTCAAGAAGAATTAAAGATAGATTTTTATACAGCTAAGGATGTAAATATAAAAAGCTGTAAAAGCTGTCTGAATTGCTTCAATAATGGATTTTGCCCCCTGGATAAGACTGATGATATGGCGATGCTAAAAGCTAAAATGCTTGAGGCGGACTTTATTATTTTGGGAAGTCCGGTTTATGCCCATAATGTTTCCGGTGACATGAAGAAGTTTATTGACCGTATATCAAATTGGACTCACTTGATGAAGCTTGCAGGTAAGGCCGGCATAATTGTCAGTACTACTCTTAGCAATGGAAACATGTTCGTTTTGGACTATCTTTATAAGATTATGAGTTATCTTGGAATAAAGGTGGTGGGGAAGTTTTCTGCAAATATTATTGACTACATAAATCAAGATATACAGATATCACAAAAGGAAATCAGTAATTATGCCAGTACTTTAGCAGACTATATTCAGGGAAAAAGAATAGTAAGCTCTGATGATTATTTGGAAAGATTATTTAATGTAATGAAGCAGAACGCTATACAGCAGAAAGCTTATAACGGGCAGGAATATCTTCATTGGAAAGAATCCGGTTATTTGGATTACTATTCTTTTGATGAATTACTTCAGCATGTAAGTTCAAAGGTTGTATAACCCTTTTAGGCTGGAGTATTAAAAAACCAAGCTGCAGGGATAGACAAAAAGAAAAATCAGTATTATTATAAATTTGTATGGAAAAATTTGTAGGTTCCATAGTTATTTCACAAAAATATTTTTAGATAGGGGGCGTTGCTATTGAAACGTAAAAATTATCTATGGGCTGCAGTTATACTTGCAATGGCTGCGATTTTAATATCTTCTTTGAATTTATTTAAAAACAATCCATTTTTTGAGTCTGCGGCAGTACAGATAGTAATTACTATAACCACTATTTGCCTTATAGTTATAGGTCTGACTTTGCTAATTAGAGAGTTTAGAGCAAGACAAAACATGTAATTTGGGATCTATAGAGTGTTAAGAGATATAATAGTAAATTTCTTAATACAAGTGAGCAAAAACAAAGACTACCTATATTAAGTTAATATAGGTAGTTTTTTTGCGAAATTATAAGCTTTTTGGAGCGGGTGAAGGGAATCGAACCCTCGCGGTCAGCTTGGGAAGCTGAAGTTCTGCCATTGAACTACACCCGCATAGTATAAATAAAGTTCCTTTTAATAATAACCATTTGCAGTAATTATTATACCACATTCTTACACAAAAAAGAAGAGCATGGCGGCGATAGTTTTGCACAGATAGATATGCTATTATTAATATAAGCTAATTTTACCAGTTTAAGAGAGGTGTTTCTATGACTTGGTGGGAATCTACAACCCTATATCAGATATATCCCCGCTCCTTTTATGACTCTGATGGAGACGGTATTGGAGACCTGAAGGGGATTATTCAGAAGCTGGATTATTTGAAGGAGCTTGGTGTAGAGGCTGTTTGGATATCGCCTTTCTACCCCGGCCCCCAAAGAGACCATGGATATGATATCATGGATTACAGAAGCGTAGACCCTTTGTTCGGAACAATGGAGGATTTGCGGGAGCTTGTCAGAGTTGTACATCATAAGGGCATGAAAATAATTATGGATATGGTGATGAACCATACATCGGACCAGCACCCTTGGTTCAAGGAATCAAGAAGCAGCTTGAGCAATCCCAGAAGGGACTGGTATATCTGGAGCAAGGGGAAGGGGAAAAAGCCGCCCAACAACTGGATGTCCATGACAGGCAAAAGAGGATGGAACTACGATGAAAGGACGGATGAATGGTACTACTCCTCATTTCTTGATTTTCAGCCGGATTTGAACTATGACAATCCAGAGGTTCGTGAAGAGATGTTCAACACTGTCCGGTTTTGGCTAAATGAAGGAATAGACGGCTTCAGGCTGGATATATTCAACTGCATTGGCAAAGACATGAGCTTGCAGGATAATCCTTTTTCCTTCAGATATCTGCCTTCTCCGGCACACAACGAAGAAGCCTACTTCCAGAAGAAGATATATACATATAATCACCCCAAGTCCTTCGAATTTGCAAAGGACTTAAGACGGGTGGTAGACGAGTACCCCGGGCGGTTCTTGGTTGGAGAGATAACCGGCGATGAAGATACCTTGAAGAAATTCATAGGAGCGGAGCAGGACGGACTTCATACCGTATTTCTTTTTGAACTGGTGCATTTTAAGTACTCCAAGACATACTTTGAGGGGTTTCTGAAGAAAATCGAGAGGGAATACCCTAAGCCCTATGTGCCTACCTATGTGTTCAGCAATCATGATATAGGACGCGGAATCACCCATGTGAATAACGATATGGAAAAGGCAAAGGTTCTGGCACTTTTTCAGCTTACAGCCAGAGGCATACCTGTGATTTATTATGGGGATGAGCTTGGCATGGGGATACATGATTTTAAAATGAAGGACTCCTCTGACCCCATAGCTTTGCAAAACCGCCATGTTCCCAAAAAGCTTGCGAGAGCGCTGGGAGTGTTTCTGAACAGGGATGACTGCAGAACACCGATGCAGTGGGACGACACGAGCTTTGCAGGTTTCTCTTCAGCAGCGCCCTGGCTTGACGTGATACCAAACTACAAGACAAGGAATGTTAAGGCTCAGTCCCAAGACCCTGAAAGCTTGCTTAACATATATAAGGACTTGCTTAAGCTGAGAAACGGTTCAAAGGTTCTTCAGGACGGAGTACTGGAGATTATAGAGAATCCTGGCTTGTTGACATACAAACGTAAGTTGGAGGATGAAGCTTATACGGTATTGCTAAACTTCAATGATTCTGATATGTCATATCTAAGCGAAATAGAAAGTGAAATAGTGTTTACTACTAATAAGCAGAATGTATGGGGAGAAAATACACTTCAGCTTGCTCCTAACAGCGGCTGCATATTGAGGGGGTAGAATAATGGAAAAGACATCGAAGCTTGAAAGACTTTCCTATGGCGGTTTTTTTGCCGGGCAGAATTTAATTCTGATACTGACACTTCAATTCCTGCTTATATTCTATACTGACGTGGTTATGCTTCCGTCAAATATCATAGTGGCACTTTTTTTGGTTGCCAGAGTATGGGACGCTGTCAATGACCCAATTATGGGAATTATAGTTGACAAGGCAAAACCCAAAGGCGGCAAGTTTAAGCCTTGGGTCAATGCCGTAGTAATATTGCTGCCTTTGATGACTATTCTTGTATTCCAAAATCCCGCAGAAACCATGAACGCAAAAATCACTTATGCATTTATTACATATATTATATGGGGTATGATTTATACCTTAGGAGACATACCTGCCTTTGCTTTATCTACCGTTATGACTGACAATGCAGACGAGAGGGTAAAAATCATAATGATTGGCCGGCTTCTTGGAGGCATAGGTTCCCTCGTTGGCGTTATACTTATGACTCCCTTCAAAGAATTGTTAGGCTGGTCAAATGCAGTTATAGTACTTTCGATTATTGCATTCTTGATGATGGTATTTGTGAGAAAGCTGACAGTGGAAAGAATTGTGTATGACAGACCTGCTTTCTCATCTATTTCCACCATAATAAAATCTGTAAGCAGCAACAAATACCTGCTGATATTCTACTCAGTTGTAATACTGACAAACCTGAGCAACACCAGCTCAGGTACTGCGGTGCATTTCGTCAAATACAATCTGGGCAATGAGATGCTGGTACCGGTTTTGTCACTGGCAGCAGCATCTACCTCTATATTTATGCCATTGGTTCTGCCCAAATTGATATTCAGATTTGGCAAAAGGAATCTCTTTATGGGCTTGATGGGGATTTCCATCATAAGCTCGATACTGTTCTATTTCATAGGCTACAGCAATATTGTAGTGGTATTTATATTTATAGCCTTGAAGTTCTTGGCGCTGAATCTTCCTGTGCTGATGATGGGCATGTTTTCGACAGACTGCCTTGAATACGGCTGTTATCTTCATGGTACCAGAAACGAAGGAATAGTTTTCTCTATCCAGACCTTCTCCATAAAGCTCACTCTGGCAATGCAGGGTGCAATAGGGGCCTATGCCCTTGGAAGGGCCGACTATGTGGCAAATGCGGTACAAAGTGAGGAGACCCTGCATGAGCTGTGGCGCATGACCACACTGTACCCGATATTTGGTCAAATCATAGCAGTGGTAGTATTTTATTTCTTCTATCATCTTAGTGAGGCTGAGGTCACAAAAATGATGGAGGGGAATCGAGGTGCTTAGATGATAACAGTATCACTTTTAGGAGCAGGAAACAGAGGCTTGGATACCTATGCTAAGCTTGCACAGCAGGAATTTGACGATGTGAAGCTTGTATGCTGTATAGATGCGGATGAGGAACGGCTTATGCAGTTTAAGGAGAGCTTCGGAGCCGGTGATGAGGCTCTCTATAAATCGACAGAGGAGTTTTTTGAGAAGCCAAGGCAAAGCGACCTTTTGATTATAGCGACTCAAGATACCAGTCACTATAAATTTGCCAAGAAAGCGCTGATGAAGGGCTATGATATTATATTGGAAAAGCCTGTGGCCTTGAAGGTAGGAGAGCTTTTGGAGCTTGAGGAATTGTCAAATAAGCTGGAAAGAACAGTAATAGTGTGCCATGTGCTCAGATATCAAAAGATGTGGCAGCTTATAAAGCAAACGGTGGATGAAGGAAAGCTTGGGAAAATAGTCACCATCGCACACAACGAAAACATAGGACATTATCACTATGCACACAGCTATGCAAGAGGCAGCTGGAGAAACAAATCCACAAGCGGGCCCTTGATACTGACAAAGTCAAGCCATGACATCGACCTAATGTATTACCTTGTGGGCAGTCCCATAAAAAGAGTGGCATCCTTTGGATCCTTAAGCTATTTCCATTCCGGGAATGCACCGGAAGGACACGGGGAACGCTGTGAAAGCTGTGCTGTAAAGGATAGCTGCCCTTATGAAGGTGAACGGATGTATACCTCCTTTGGCGGCTTCTTCCCTCTCTTCACAAAGAACAAATATACAAGAAGAGCTGTAAAGGAGGGACTTAGGGCTACTGACTATGGACGCTGCATCTATACTATGGGCAATGATGTGGTTGACAATCAAGCTTCCATACTAGAGTTCGAAAACGGTGTGACAGCTACCTTCAACCTGAATGCCTTCACCAGGAGAATGCACCGTTCTGTTAAGGTAATGTGTGAGTACGGAGAAATAAGGGCTGACGAAAGAACTGTAGAGATTTCAACCTTTGAGCTGCAGCCTTTGTTCAGCGGCTTTCTGAAGAATAAGCTGCATCTTGACCGTAAAGTAATAAAAAGGATTAGGCTGCATAAGCCCTGGGACTTTTCGCAATATCTGGGACATGTAGATGCTGACCGCCTTTTTGTAAAAACGGTGTTTGACAACTATCGCCAAAGAAAGCAGAGCCTGACTCCTATATCGGAAGCAGTTCACTCTCATATTGCAGCCTTGGCATTGGAAGAGGCGCGGGCGACAGGTCAAACTGTGGCTATGCAGGAGTTTGTAGATAAGAACCTTTCTAATGCTTTATAAGGTCAACTAAGTGATTCAGGAACATGACAGGATGATAAAGAATCAATCAGTATTATTCTTCACCTTTGCACTTACTTTTAAACCTTGAAGAATCTTAATTAATTGCAAGTCTCTGAGTTTCACTGTATTATTTAATTATGGGAATTGCTGAAGAAATGGAGATAACAGATTATGTATCGTAATTTAGAAGAATGTATTATTGATTTAGAAAAATCCGGCCAATTAGTCAGGGTACATGAGGAAGTGGACCCATACCTTGAGATGGCAGCTATACATATGAAAGTCAACGCAGCAGGAGGTCCTGCATTGTTATTCGAGAATGTAAAGGGCTCGAAGTTCCGTGCAGTATCCAATCTGTTCGGCAATCTGGAGCGCAGCAAATATATTTTCAGGGATACCTTAGAGGCAACAAAGGACGTTATAGCTCTAAGCAAGAATCCGCTTAGCATATTGAAAAATCCTTTCAGGCATATAGGCACAGGGCTGGCAGCTTCAAAGGCACTCCCTTTGAAAAGTGCGAGCAGCAAGCTGGCCGGCTTTGAGGAAATACAAATTTCCGACCTGCCTCTTATCCACCACTGGCCTAAAGACGGAGGAGCCTTTGTCACACTGCCTCAGGTCTACACGGAAGACCCTGAAAAGCCAGGCATTATGAACAGCAATTTAGGGATGTACCGTGTTCAGCTTAGCGGCAACGACTATATAATGAATAAGGAGGTTGGCCTGCACTATCAAATCCACCGCGGAATCGGCATTCATCAACAAAAAGCAAACAAGCTTGGAATGCCCTTGAAGGTGAGTGTTTTTATCGGAGGGCCTCCTGCTCATACTCTGGCTGCAATTATGCCGCTGCCTGAAGGACTAAGCGAAATGACTGTTGCAGGTATGCTTTCCGGACGCAATTTCCGCTATACCTACGTGGATGGCTATTGCATAAGCCTTGATGCTGATTTTGTGCTCACCGGTGAGGTCTACCCCGGCGAAACGAAGCCTGAAGGTCCTTTTGGAGACCATATAGGCTATTACAGCCTTGTTCATGACTTTCCTGTCATGAGAGTCCATAAGGTATTTGCTAAGTCAAATGCAATCTGGCCTTTTACGGTTGTTGGTCGACCGCCGCAGGAGGATACTGCTTTCGGAGAGCTTATCCACGAGCTGACAGGCAATGCAGTAAGACAGGAAATCCCCGGTGTGAAGGAGGTTCATGCCGTAGACGCAGCAGGAGTTCACCCGCTGCTATTCGCAATCGGAAGTGAACGCTACACACCGTATCAGAGAGTCAAACAGCCGGCAGAAATACTTACTATAGCAAACAGGATTTTAGGAACAGGACAGTTAAGCCTGGCTAAATACTTATTTATAACCGCTGAAGAGGACCAGCCTTTGGATACACATAAAGAAACAGAGTTTCTGACATATATACTTGAAAGAATAGACCTTCGCCGGGATATTCATTTTCAGACCAATACAACAATAGATACTCTTGATTATTCGGGTACTGGACTGAATACAGGCAGTAAGGTAATAATTGCTGCCTATGGCGACAAGAAAAGAAGCTTATGCCGGGAGGTTCCGGAGCAATTGAAGGACTTAAGAAGCTTCACTAATCACCGTTTAGTTATGCCGGGAGTAGTTGCTATTGAAGGGCCGGAGTTCATAGACTATCAGCAGGCACAGAAGCAGCTTCAGGAGTTATGCACTGCTGTTGAGGCAAGAGGTATGCTGCAGGATTGTCCCATGATTATACTTTGCGATGACAGCAGCTTCATAAGCCGCTCCCTTGCCAACTTCCTTTGGGCGGCATTTACAAGAAGCAACCCTTCCCATGATATTTACGGTGTCAATAGCTGCTATGAAAACAAGCACTGGGCATGCGACAATATGATTATCGATATCCGTACAAAACCGCATCACGCACCGCAGCTGATTCCTGACTCTAAAGTAGAAAAGAACATTGAGCGTCTGTTTATAAAGGGCGGCAGTTTAAGCAACTTAAAGCTATAGCATGAAATGTACAGAAGGGGCGTTGAAAAATGCATTCAAACTGTCATTCCGAGCATTATGCTCCGTCATCCTGAGCATAGGGTCGGATCTTCCCCATGCTTCTTAAGATTCCTCACTACGTTCGGAATGACATAATGAAAGTTGTACAACAGCCCCTTCTAATTTAAGCTGCTCTTATTTATCTATCAAGTATAGCCTTAAGCTCCATTAAGCTGGAAATCTCATAAGTAGGCTGTATCTGTGTCTTATTAAGAATTCTGTTTGGATTGTACCAACAGGTATCTATGCCGGAGTTCACACCGCCTTGTATATCTGAGGACAGGCTGTCTCCGACTATCAAAACCTTGCTTTTGTCAGTATGATTTATATTGTTTAAGGCATGTTCAAATATTTTGGGGTCAGGCTTTGCAACCTGAATCTCTTCAGAGATAACGACATCCTCAAAGTATTTTGCTATAACGGATTTTCTCACTCTGGTATCCTGAACATCTGTCAGACCGTTTGTAACAATGGTAAGCCTATAGGTTTTATGCAGGCTTTCAACAAGGGCTATACTATCCTCATATAAAAAGGATGCATTGGCTAAATGCCGCATATATACTTTGGCAAATTTAGCTTCATCAAAGCGGATGCCTAGTTTATCTGACAGCCTTTTGAATCTTTCTGTCTTTAGCTCTTCTTGAGTAATTAACCCCTTCTCAAACTCTTTCCATATAGCCGAGTTAATATCGTGATATATTTTGAAATGATAATTTTCATCATATTCTATGTCGAATTCAAGTATCGCGTTTTTAAAAGCCTCTTTCTCGGATTTTTTAAAGTCAAATAGAGTCTCATCAGCATCAAATATTATAATTTCGTATTTCACAATTAGCCTCCTTATTAGTTGGTTTCTTTAATTATAACATAAAGCTTGACTGTAGGAAGGCAGGTTTTGCGTAGTTTATTAATCGACGGAGGGGTAAATCAAATTGGAAAATTTTTCGAGGGTGTTTGTAATTTGTTCTTTGGATTTGTCTTATATTATTGGGAGTATTATAATGGAATATATCTATATATTGGGAGTTTTTATATTAGGAGTGAAAATATTTTGATAAGGAATTTAGTAATAAGTAATCCGACTGAAACGGATGTAAAATCTGCATACCTGGTTTTTGAAGTATCAATACGTGATGCCTTTGAAAAGGAGGGGCTGGGAGCTTTAGAAGAAGATATCAATCGAGAAATCTTGAATAAGAAGCATATGCTTGACGCTTCACTTAACCTGCCGGATTCCGGTACATATTTTCTAATTGCCAAGCTGGGTGATACTGTGGTTGGAACCATTTCTTTCGGGGCTTGCGGTGAGGATATTAGAAGATGTACGGATAATCAGCTTCAGGACATCGGCGAGTTAGGCAGCCTTTATATCCTTCCGGAATATCAGGGTCAAGGTATAGGCTCAGCGCTGATAAAGGCCATGGCAGCCCAGCTTGATAAGCAAGGGATTGAACGGTTTTGTCTCGACAGCGGCTATAAACGTGCGCAGAAAAGATGGATAAGAAAATTCGGTACACCCTGCAAGATTGTAGAAGACTATTGGGGACCCGGCTCTTCTCACATGATTTGGCTTTGCAATGTGGCAGATTTTATTCTAGATAATACAAAGTAAATATAGAGCTTTAGCATACAAAAATCCTCTGCTTGAAGGTAAAGCAGAGGATTTTATATTGCCTGTACTAGGAATATAACTTGTCCGGCAGCATATAATTAAGTGTATGGCAGCTTGTATTATCGGAGGGAGAGAAGTGAGAGTAAAGAAGCCGGTATTATTGTTATTGGCAGTCTGTGTGACCGGACTGTCCGGATGTAGCATAGAAACAAAAGAGACTGTAAATATTTGCGCAGCAGCCAGCCTGACAGAAGCCCTAGAGGAGATTCAAGGCGGATATTCAAAGCACAGTGATGATGTGATACTATTCAACTTTGCCGGATCGGGGACACTTCGCAAACAGATACTTGAAGGTGCACCTTGCGACCTGTTCATTTCCGCATCAAAGCCGGACATGGATACTTTGGAGGAAGCAGGTATGATTGCTCCAGAATCCAGAAGGAATCTGCTGGGGAACACCTTAGTTTTGATAGGAAGGGCAGAGCTGAGTGAAGCTCCTGCTGGAATAGAAGACATTACGGATATTCTATGCAGCACTGAGATTGACAGTATTTCCATAGGTGTTCCAGATACTGTGCCTGCAGGCAGATATGCGGAAGAAGCCTTAGAAAGTCTTGGGCTTTGGAAGCAGCTTCAGTCAAAGCTGATATTGGCAAAGGACGTGAGGCAGATAGTTGAATATATAGAGACAGGCAACGTAGACGCAGGTTTAGTATATAAAACGGATGCTCTGCTGCTGAAAAACGGTAAGGTGCTTGGATATATGCCTGAAGAAAGTCATAGCCTGATTGTATATCCTGCAGCCTTGATTAATGGGTCTGCGCAGACTGATGCAGCAAAGTCATTCTATGATTTCCTCATAACTGATTATGCAAAGGATGTATTTGAAAAATACGGATTTACAGTGCTGTAAAGAAGCCAAAGGAGTACGAGTATGCTGTCACCAATTATTTTGTCCCTAAAAATTTCAGCTATTGCAACGGTGATATCCTTCTTTTGGGGAGTGTTTTTTGCGTACATAATAAATAAAAGGGATATCCCGTGTAAAAACCTGCTGGAAAGCATTTTGATTCTTCCTATAGTGCTTCCGCCTTCAGTTGTGGGTTATATTCTGCTTGTTGTATTGGGCAAACGCGGGATTATAGGGTCGTTTCTATTGGAGCGCTTTGGGATACAGCTTGTGTTTACATGGGTTGGAGCGGTAATTGCAGCCGTTATAGTATCGCTGCCTCTTATGTATCAGAACTCAAAGGCAGCTCTTGTAAGCATAGACCCTATTTATGAGAAGGCTGCGAGAACCTTGGGAAGCAGTGAGTGGAGGATATTCAGGACAATACTTTTTCCTCTGTCTTGGCCGGGCATCATCAGCGGAACAGCCTTATCCTTCGCTCGGGCTATGGGGGAGTTCGGTGCAACTCTCATGGTTGCAGGAAATATCCCTCAAAGGACTCAAACCATTCCAACGGCCATATATTTCGCCGTAGAGTCAGGCGACAACCGTCTGGCTAACTCTCTTGTATTTATAATGACGGCATTCAGCTTCGTCATGATTTATACCTTGAATCAATGGCTTAAAAAGAAAAACTATGTTGGAGGAAAAGGTTAATGAAAAATAAGCTATATTTCCGTATTATGAAAAAGCTGGACAGCTTCACCTTGAATATTGAGTACGGCTTTGAAAAAGGAGTACTGGTCATACAAGGTGAGTCCGGCGCAGGAAAAACAACCATTCTTAATTGCATTTCAGGTCTTACGACACCGGATGAAGGCAGGATAGAGTATGATAGCACAGTTGTCTTCGACAGCTGCCGCAGTATCAATCTTCCCGCTAAAAACAGGAGTATAGGCTACCTTTTTCAAAGCTATGCCCTTTTCCCCAATATGACTGTTATGGATAATATATGCTATGGTCTCAGGAATAAGCCGGAATACAAGGATAAGAAGAAGAGAGAGGCACTCATCTCATATGCCGAGTACGTTATGAACACCTTTGGAATCTATCACTTGAAAAGAAAGTACCCCAACAGCATATCAGGAGGAGAGAAGCAGAGAACTGCGTTTGCAAGAGCAATTGCTGCTAAACCGAAGCTTTTGCTTCTGGACGAACCTTTCTCGGCTCTGGATGAAGATACTAAGGAAATTATATATAAAGAATTTAAGCATATAAAGGACTTTTTCCAGACTCCTGCCATTTTAATCACTCACAGCTTAGCAGAAGGTGAGATGTTTGCAAATCAGAGAATAGTATTGAAGCATGGAAGGATTTCCAAAGAAGCTAAGGCAGCCGTATAGGGTATAGCTAAAGGAATGGGGCAGGTATCTGCCCCATTCCTTTAGCTTATAAGACTATTCATATCTTCTGCAATATTTCTTAAGTTTTCGGCATTGCTTGCCAGTTCTTGGCTTATTGCCAGATTTTCATTTATTGCTCCAAATACTATATTGAAATTGTTTATAGTTTGTTTTGTTGATTTAGATATATTTGAATTAAATGCTACTACATCCTGGGTTTCTGTGAGCTGTGTATTGGTCAGGCTGCTTATCTCGTTAATGTTTCTGCCGGCATCCTTCAAGCCTTTTATCATAGTGCTGACGTTGTTTACTGCTTCTTCCAATATATTGTTGCCGTGGTTTACCTTTTCTGTATTTTCAACCATTAAGCCTTCAACCTGATTAACTCTGTGCTGAAACTCCTGAGTGATTGAAACTACATCGTTCAGGGAGTTGTTTGTGTTTACGGCAAGCTTTCTGATTTCGTCGGCTACTACTGCGAAGCCCTTTCCAAGTTCTCCTGCTCTCGCAGCCTCGATAGATGCATTCAAGGCAAGCAGGTTTGTTTGTTCTGCAATCTGTCTTATTATGAGTAGTATCTCATCTATTTCCTTTGATTTCTCTTCCAGAACCTTAGTGGCGTCAAGGGTATTTCCTATGCTGTCATTTATGCCTATTATAATTGATAATGCATCGTTTAAGGCGCCTTCGTTAAGATTAGACAGCTCAATCAGCTTTGAAGATGCTTTCTCAGTATCCATAACCCTCTCGGCTATGGATTGGTTTGTGCTTAGAAGCTCGTTCAGAATCTTGTTGTTTTCTTCCACATCACTCAGCATCATATCTGCATCCTTGGCAGCGCTTTGACTTGTATTTGCAATCTCTTCTATGGAGCTGTTCTCTTCCTGTGCCATAGCTGACAGCTGTTCACTTGAAGAGGCAAGTATGTGAGCATATTCGGAAACCTTATTAAATAAATTAGCTATGTGCTCATTGTTTCTTTTTAGCTCTGACTCATTGCTTTCAACAGTTTTCAGAAGCTTTGATGCGAAGAAGGTGAAAATGTATATTCCGAAGGAAACTAACCCTATTACTATAACTCTTAAAATTAATTCTCTTACAAAGAATTCCTCGTTCGGCAGAGTAAGAGGATTTAATGTAAATAATACTGCCTGAGAAATTAATCCGAGAATTATTGAGACTGTGTTCATTTTAGTATCCAGGAACAGCGCCCCAAGTATTATGAAATAGAAAACGCTTATCCAAAGCTCTTTTGAAGGTGCTATAAAACAAAGCAACAGGTAATTAATATAGGAAAATGCTAAAATAATCACCTTCAGTGCATTAAATGCCTTCATATTCAGTTCGGTGCCTTTAACAGCAACATTGTACATTACTTTGAAAGTAACTAATTCCACTACTATAACTACTGAGAGCATTGCTATTGACATCCATTGCATTTCCGGGAATAAACCCATCAGCTTCATAGCCGGCAGCATGGAGCCTGCTAAGAAAGCGCTTATTGAATATATGATAAGAACAAATTTAAGCGTTTTCAGCTGATATTGTAATATAGAGCTCAAGTCTTTTTGCATTTTATCATTACACTCCTTTGTGTTTATTACCATTTATATAATAAAGCTGCCATGGAATATCCTGATGCAACGGAACAGAATACAACGATTTCCCCATCAGAGAACTTTTCCATTTTCAGCTTGTCGTCAAGTGCCATAATAGGGCTTGTACAGCCGGTATAGCCATATCTGTTTCCTATATAAATAGAGTCCTTCATATCAGTTCCGAGGCTTGTCATTGTAAGCTCCAAGTCAGCCTTTGAGAACTGAGACATAAGATAATGAGCTACATTTTCAGGCTTATAGTCATGCTCTGCCAGCAGATTTGTTATAAGCTCTGTCCACTTTTCGGATAGGAAACCAAAGTCAAATGGCTTCCAAAGCATTTTCCTGTCCTCAGGACCCGCAGCTTCATCTGAAATCTTTGACATTCCGCAAGCCGGCATAGTGATGGACCAATAATATGAATCATCAGTAAACATCCTGGAGCCAAGTATGCCTCTTTCTACGGCTTCTTCTCTTCTCTCAAGTATTACTGCAGCTGCCCCATCCCCTGTGCAGGCATAGGCTACCATATCGTCCATTCTTGCTTGCGGACTGATTAAAAGCGAACCGACTATAAGAATCCTTTTATATTTATTGTCGGTTTTGAGATATCTGGCAGCGGTATCCATAGCGATGATCATACCGATACAGTTAGCATTCATATCAAAAACTCCCTGTGCATTTTCAGCCTGAAGCTGATTCTTAATAAGAAGTGCACAGCAGGGTGATAAATATTCAGGTGTATCTGAAACGGAGATTATCATATCAATATCCCCGGCTGAGAGCCCTGAATTGCTTAAAGCCCTCCTTGAGGCTTCAACAGCCATTGTTATGCTGGTTTCGCCTTCCTCTGCAAGTGTCCTGGTTTCTCTGCCCAGCTTGTCCATCAATGCTTCTGCATGCTTTTCAGCCTTATAGCTTTTGAAGTGATTAATATAATATTGATTGTCTACCTTAGTTTTTGGATGGTAAGCCCCAACTCCTACAATGTGTACATTTTTAAACATAGTGCCTCCTTCTTTATCCCCCCAGATATAAAGTAGAAGAGATAGACAGCACTAAGACATGCCATCTATCTCTGCAGCACTAACTTAGCAGCTTGGCAATCATAGGAAAATCCGTTAGATCCATAGCTTTGCGTCCTTACCTTTAGGTAAGTTTGCCTTTGTAAAGTTCAAATATTACTATGTATAAGTGTCGAGTATTTTGCCTAAATTATACCATAAATTATAGCACATATGTAATTTAAATCAATAGTTTTTGAAATTTTGACAAAATTAGAAATATTTATTTGACATTATTCTCCACTTTTTTTGCTTTTTTGCTGATATATAGTCATTGAAACTAACACTAGAAATAAATGGTAAAGTTTGCATGACACATATGGAGGCGGGATGCCTTATTTTACAATCTTGATAATAAATTCATCTCCTAAAATTTGTTTTTGTAATATAGCTTCAAGAAAGCTTTAACAAACACCATAAAAACCAAAACTCCAAGCAGTGTAACGAAAACCAGCTGATTCAGGAAGCCTGCTGTAACTGTAGCAGCTGCAGCTGTTCCTATGGTGAAGTTGAAGCCAACTCCGCCAATTTTATCTTGAATGAGCTTTTTTCTCTCATCCTTTTCCTGTATATACAGGTTCTTTAACACTTCATCATTTTTTAACGCCTTTGCGTATTTGACAATAAGCGTCAGCATTGCAAACTGTAAGCCTATAAAAATACCTGTCTGAAAGCCGCGAATCATATCTGTGAGAGCTTCACTGCCCGCTGCGGTCATGTTGCTGTAAATTGCCGTCAATAGGATGAAAATTACTGTTAATCCGTTAAATGTTATTATCAGGGCTAATCTGTTCTTTAATGTACTTTTAAATTTCTCCATTTATAAATCCTCCACATCTGAAAAATCAAAAACTTCTTCAATAGTCAGGCCGAAGTATTTAGCTATCTTGTAGGCAAGAACCAAAGAAGCAGTATACTTCCCGCACTCAATCGAAGTAATTGTTTGTCTCGTTACGCCAACTGCCAAAGCCAGTTCTTCTTGGGACAGCTTATTTTGCTTGCGTAATTCCTGAATCCGAGTTTTCAACATATCAACCTCCTTGCAAAGCATACTTTGCATTTTTAGTATAGTTTACTTAGCAAATAATGTCAAGCATACTTTGCAAAAAATATATATAATGCTGTATAAAGAAAGCAATACTTGCTGCTAGAAAGTAACTCAATCGTGGTATGGTCAAATAGTGATTCTTTTTACTCAGCTATTTGGTATAATATACATATATTTTTTAGGAGATGATGAGTGATGTTAACTGAATTGTTAAGAAGTATTGATGAAAACAGAGAGAGCATTATAGGCTCATATCATAAGCTGCATAATATCCCTGAAAAGGCTTGGGAAGAAGTAAAAACCTCAGAGCTTCTGAGCGAGGCTTTAAGGAACTCAGGGTTTGAGGTTACTGAAAACATTGCAGGGACTACCGGCATTATAGGTGTCATAAGCGGCTCAGAGCCCGGACCTGTGTATGGGGTCAGAGCGGATATGGATGCTTTGCAATTTATGATGGAGGGTAAAGCTGTAAACATTCATGCCTGTGGACATGATGCCAATTGTACAATGGTTTTACATGCGGCGCAGGAAATAGCCAAGCTGGGAATCAAAAGAGGCACCCTGAAGATTGTTTTCCAACCAGCTGAAGAAGCTTTGGGTGGTGCTGAGGCTATGCTTGACAGCGGGCTATTATCTGATGTGGATGAAATGATAGGAATTCATTTGAGGCCAATCCATGAAGCCAGGGTAGGAGAGGCTACCCCTGCATTACTGCATGGAGCATCGTGCATAATAAGTGCTGCAATAAAAGGAGCAGCTGCGCATGGTGCAAGGCCGCACCTTGGCATTAATGCTATAGATGGGGCTGCAGCAGTTGTAAATGCAGTGAATGCAATTAAGCTCGTCCCGACTACACCCTATTCCGTAAAGGCAACAAAACTAATTGCAAACGGCGGTGCAAATAATACTATTCCTGACCTGGCTGAAATGATTTTTGATTTAAGGGCGCAAACAAATGAGGCAATGGAACAGCTGATTAAGAAGACATTTAATGCAATAGAGCAGGGGGCGGCTACAGTAGGGGCTGCCGCAACAGTAAAAGTGATAGCCGGAGTACCTGGTGCAGAATATGATGATGAGATGGTCAATAGGGCAAAAGGTGCTATCCAAGCTGTTTTGGGAGATGTATTAGGACCTATTACAACTCCCGGAGGGGAAGACTTCCACTATTATGCAACTAAAGGAAAAATCAAAACAGCATATATAGGTTTAGGTGCGGACCTGGAACCGGGACTCCACCATCCGGAAATGAAATTTAATCTTGATGCACTTATCACAGGTACAAAAATTATTGCCTATAATATTTATGAGAGATTGATTGGCTAGATATATATGTTTCTGTGCACCATCCATGAGGAGGCCGTAGCCTTGGTGGTGCAGGAGTAAAATTATGTTTTAATAAGAGTAAAAGTGCTATGCTTGGCACCACCACTTTTGACTTTTTCCATATATGATGCTATAATGATAAAAACTGAATTTGGGGTGAAAAAATGATTAACTATTCTTGCTAATTTTAAAGTACAATACGACGGAATGCTAAACAGAGGTATTTTGTTTATTTTGTTGTACTTATGCAAGAAAGTTATTCTATTTTCTCCTTATTTATACACTATTGTTATGCTTTATTGATGGCTAACTATGTATATTTAAAGGCTGCGAGAATAATGATTTCTTGCGGCTTTTATTTTTTAGATATAATAAGAGTAAGGAGGATTAAAATAAAATGAGTAATGAAGATACGATGCTAACACATGATAATCTCTGTATAAAGCCGGATACTGCAGGCGACATTTATATGGAGTAAAAAAAGTCGCCTATAAATCCGACTTTGCTATTTGTATTTTTAACGACAAAGGAGGATAAAAATATGTCTTTAGTTAATGTTACAAACCTAACTTTCGCTTATGAAGGAAGTTATGACAATATATTTGAAAATGTGAGCTTTCAAATAGATACAGATTGGAAATTAGGCTTTACCGGAAGAAATGGTAGAGGAAAAACTACCTTTCTGAATCTATTACTGGGCAAATATGAATACAAGGGTAGTATTTCAGCTAGTGTAACCTTTGAATATTTTCCATATGAGGTTCAGGATGAAGAAAATTTCACTATAGATATCATCAAGGAAATCAGCCCAAATTCAATGGATTGGGAAATAATAAAAGAATTATCGTTACTGGATATTGAAGAAGATGTATTATACAGACAGTTTTATACATTATCTAGAGGAGAACAAACCAAGGCTTTGCTTGTGGCTATGTTTTTAAAAGAGAACTCTTTTCTCCTTATTGATGAGCCTACAAATCACTTGGATGCAGAAGCCAGAAAAATTCTAAGTAATTATCTCAAAAAAAAGAAAGGCTTTATTCTGATTTCACATGGAGTAAGTGCCAGGCACGTCAGTTAGTCAGTTATTGACAACGAAAGACCCTTTTGTTAGTATAAATTTACATATATTAACAGGAGGGTTTTTTATGGGGAGGTCATGGAGAGAAGAGTATAAAGGTGGAATATATCATGTTATCGCAAGAGGAAATAACAAAGAGTTTATTTTCAAAGAGGACATAGATAAAGGGTATTTCATAAAACAAGTTAAAGAAACCGTTAAGGGAATGGGATACCAAGTATTTGGATTTGTGCTCATGGATAATCACTATCACATCATTATACAGACTTTAGATAAAAAGCTTCAGGTAGTAATGCATCAGATTAACAATACATACAGTAAATATTTCAACTCAAAATATAATCGAGTAGGGCACGTTTTCCAAGGAAGATATAAAGCAATATTAGTACAGGACGAAAGATATTTGATTGGATTGTTGAGATATGTGCATCAAAATCCGGTACAAGCCAATATATGTACAAAAGTAGAGGATTATAAATGGAGCAGCGATATATTCTTTAGGAAGAGTATGAATAGTTTTGTCAATATAGATATTGTACTGGAAATGTTGGACGGAGATAGAAAAGCAGCGATTAATAAATATAAACAGCTGATGCTGGAAAGAGAAGAACGAGATTATGAAAAGTTAAAGGTAGTAGGGGATGAGGCTTTTCAGCTGATGTGTTCCAGTAAGAAGAAAAATATAGAACGGAAAAGGCTTGATGAATTATTGATAGATACCGGAATAAGCATAGAAGATTATGCTTTGGTGAA
>JAQZBM010000208.1 GCA_029238945.1 Clostridia bacterium | reverse complement strand
GAAGTCATGAGAAAAATAACTTCATTTATATTAGTCTTAATACTGACTTTTTTCTTAGTGTCGTGCAGCGGCGCTAAGAGCGCAGAAGGAATAATATCTCCTGTACCTCAGGATGAAAAACCTGAGCTTACAATTGTATTTAATAGCATTGAATACAAAACCTTAACTACTACAGAGGCTTTTAGCGAATATATTAATAAGTTCGAAGATGATTTTGGGGTAGACATTAAGCTTGAGAAGATAATGACTAATGCAGGCGGATTGATTACCCCTGAACAACAAAGCCAGCATATGCAGAAGCTTTCAACCAAGCTGCTGCCGAAAGATGGGCCTGAATTGATTTTTACTGAGTATATGACAATGGAAGCATTGATAGAGCAGCAGGCTGTTCAGGATGTCAGAGGGAAAATAGACAATCTAAGCAATATATATAACAGCTTGTTAGGAGATAAGGCATATTACGTTCCCGTAGGACTGCATTATTACGCACTAAAAATCAGAGAGGATGCCTTAAAGGAAATGAACCTTGCAGAGCCGTCATTAGATTGGACTTCAAAGGATTACTATGGGATACGAGACCAATGGATTTCTAAAAACCAGGTTTGGTTTAACGGATTCGAGTATTTTATGGTTTTCAGGCAATTTATAGACCTGGAGAGTCTTTATAAAGACGGAGACAACAGGATATATATAAATACTCAGGATATGAGGCAGAAGATTAATGATGTAAGAAATTACATCTTCGGAGGCAGATATAAGCTGATTAAAGGCTACAAATACGAGAATTACTATAATATGGTCTTTGAGGGCAGGTCACGGGAGTATAAGGACGACTTAGAATACTATTTGAAAAATAACGATAACGGACATATTGATGCAGGATTAGCGGCTAACATATTTAGGGCTAAGGAAATGGACTGGAAAAGCAAAAGCTTTGGCACAATAATGTATCCGCAGTTTAAGGATAAAGAGATGATTATAGATTCGTGCGGCTTCTTGGTCAATAAAAATGGAAAAAACCTGGACCTTGCTTACGAATTTATCAACGGACTCCTGAGCGACGAGGTTCAGATGGATATGTTTGAGTCTGAGAGCCGTTATTACCCTGTCAACAAAAATATAGAAGCGGATATTTTAAAGCTGGAAGCAGATGGAGTCAGTGACCCAAAGGTGATAGAGGTGAAATCATATGCACTACAGCAGCTAAAGGATGGTCAGTTCGAGCTGTGGATTACCTCGGGAGATGTACATAATATACATACGACGATAGAAATGGATTTAACCAAATTCATACTGGCTGATAATCCTTACTCTGATGAACAACTCAAGGCAGAGCTAAAGAGGCTGGAGGATAAGTATAATATTTGGCTTAGTGAGTAGAAGGGGAGGACGCAAATGACAAGGAAAATGCTATGCATGATCGCGGTATTAGCGATATTGTTTACTTGTGCAGCTTGTCAGTCGGGCAACACAGCAGAGGGAGTCATAAAGCCTGAAACAAAAGAAATACCGGAGCTGAATATTATTCTGATGCCGAGTATGAGAGGTTGGGTGGAACAAGATTATTTTGCTGATTACAGGAAGAACTTTGAGAAACAGTTTGGAGTCAAAATCCACTATGATGTACTTGAAGATGAAGACAGTAGTAAAAAGCTGATGACTAAGCTTTCTGTACAAAACGGACCTGAGATAGTTGTAGCTGATTATTCTGTAGACCCATTGATTAAGAATAGTGCAGTAGTAGACCTAAAGGGCAAGGTAGAGAATGTAGACAAAATGTATAGCTCTTTCAGGGAAAATGCAGTGTACTATGTTCCTATAGGGATTAATGTGTGGCCAACTATTTTGAGAAAAGAAATGCTGGATGAGCTGCAAATCCCTGCGCCGGATTTTTCATGGACCAAGGAGGATTACTACAGCATATATGATAAATGGGCAACTAAAGCTGAACGCATGTTTACAAGACATGAGCTTATCGATATATACCGAAGATATATACATGAACAACAGATATTTGATTATCAAAACAAAAGGGCACACATAAACACTGAGAATATGAAAATTGCTCTGAAGAATATCAGAAAGGAAATTTATTCAGGCAGGTATATGCTGAACGAGAGTTACAGTTATGAGAATTACTACAACATGTTTTGTGAAATTGCATCACAGGAGTTCAATGATGATAAAACTCTAGCGAAATCTGATGAATATATATGCCAAAGCTTTAGTAATATTGAGGAAGGATCGAATGTTAATATGCTGCTGCCGCAAGATGTTGACTTAAAAGCCTTAAGCAAGTCTATTGTCAGACCTTATTACGCAGAGGATGATATTCAGCTGTGGTCTTTGGGCTTATCGGTAAATAAGAACGGAGCAAACCTGGAGCTGGCTTATGAATTCGTAAACGGCTTGCTTAGTGATGAAGTACAGATGGATATGATTGAATCGGAAAATGAGATGCTGGATAGAGTATGGCTATACCCCATAAGCAGTAACATAGAAAGCAAAATAAATGACATGGAAAAGCAGAAGGGCTATAGTGAGGAAGCTTTGCAGCTTAAGCAATACGTATTGCAGAAGATAAAAAACGGGGAATATGAGCTGATAGCTCTGCGGGACAGAAAGAAAGAAGAACAATACTGGATGCTGAGGGAAGACCTGCTGCCATTCATATTTGCAGATAAGGAATACTCTGATGCGGAGCTGACTAAAGAGCTTCAGAAGCTTGAAGATAAATATAATATATATCTCAGCGAGTAGAGAGGAGAAAGCAAGTGATAAAGAAAAGTATAGCATTTATCCTTATAGCTGCATTGTACATACTAACTGCCTGTAGTAATACAGGGGGGAGCGGTGTTGGCAACGTTGTATCACCTGCTGCTAAGGGAGAAGCACCGGAGCTTACTATCCTGCTTAGCTCAACTGAATATGCCAATATGAAGGCAGAACCGGTATTGATGGACTATATAGAGGACTTTGAGCGTCAAATGGGCGTGAAGATAAGGTTTGACAAAGTGAATGGTTACGGCAGAATGCTGGATGAAACCGAGAGAGCTGAATATATGAAAAACCTTGCTGTTAAGCTATATACCAAGAACGGCCCTGACCTTATCTTTACAGAATACTTCTTCTTTCATGAAGTATTAGAGCAAGAGGCAGTAGAAGAAGTAAGCAATAAGATTCCAAACATAAGCAAAGTATATCCCGGGCTTTTGAACGAACAGACCTACTATGTTCCTATCGGTATGAAATACTATTGCAGAGGTCTAAACAGTAAGGTACTGCAGGAGATACAAATACCAGAGCCGGAATTTAACTGGACTCGCAATGACTACTTCTCAATTTTGGATAAATGGATTTCAAGTATGGATTTATATTTCGATTCTAATGAATATGCCAATGTTTATGTCAGATATGTAGAAAGTCGAATAGACTTAAGAATAGATAACGGGAAGCTCATAATAAACATTCCTGAAGCCATAGAGGGCATAAAGCAAGCGCGTCAACTAATCTTCAACGGCAATTACATTCTCGATAAAAGCTATAGATATGAAAATTATTATAATATGATTCTTGATGAGAACTCCAAGGAAGCTGCTGATGGGTTAGAATTGTATAATACGAATAAACCCACGCATCTCAGGGGACATCTGATAGATGGCTTTAGAGCCGAATTCGTTGACAGACAAAACAAGAAAAATTCTAATATTACCTTGCCTGAGTTTTCTGATGAGAGGCCATATCTTAATACTATGGGTTTTTTAGTCAATAAAGACAGCCAACACTCGGAGCTGGTATACGAATTCATAAACGGCTTGCTAAGCGACGAAACGCAAATGGCATTGTTCGAGTCAGGTGATTATCATTACTATCCGGTAAATAAGGATATTGAACAGGCGATTAAAGAGATTGAAGCACGAAACGTGAAAGACTCAAACGTCATTAAACTTAAGGAATATATATTACAGCAGCTGAATAGCGGGGTTTGCGATACAGACGAAGATATTAATCAAGATGGATTAAGCATTAAGAATATGCTCTATAGAGACCTCGTAAAGTATATATTAGCTGATAAAGAATACAGCGTTGAAGAGCTGAATAAGGAGCTTAAGGCGCTTGTAGACAAATATAATATTTGGTTAAGCGAATAAATACTATTTTACTTTTGGGGGATACATCATGGTAAATAAACTTAAAAAACTAAAAGCATACCCCTTCATATTGCCCAGTCTTACAGGTTTTGCTGTGCTGTACCTGATACCTTTTATATGGGGTTTCAAATACAGCTTCAGCAGAAGCGGCTTCGACAGCACCTTTGTGGGCTTCGCCAACTACAATGAGGTGCTGGCAAGCGGCGCCTTCAGGCTGGCTATGAAGAATACAGGCATATTTATGGGTATATCCATACCCCTTATTATGATGCTTTCCTTTCTGCTGGCACTGGCAATTTATGAGCTGAAACCGCCTAAATTTGTATACCTCTTTATGGTGCTGCCGATTGCAATACCTTCTGCTGCTGCGGCAGGCTTCTTCCGGAAGCTTATCGGCACAGGAGCCTTCAGCCTCATGAACTCCGACTATGCCATGCTAGGGGTAATAATGATATTCATATGGAAGAATACAGGCTACAACCTGATTATAAATATGGCAGGACTGCTGCAGCTGGACACCTCTGTAGTGGAAGCCTCAATGATAGACGGCGCGACCTATTTTCAAAGGCTGCGTCACGTAATAATCCCGCTGTGCACTCCCACAACAGTATTTGCAGGGATTGTTACCATAATAAACTCCTTTAAGGTGTTCAAGGATGTCTATGTTCTGCAGGGCAGCTATCCAAATCCAAGCATATATATGCTGCAGCACTATATGAACAATAAATTTGCGGATTTGCAGTATGAAAAGCTCACTTCCGGGGCTTATTTATTTGCTATAGTTATATTCGCCTTTGCATTTTTATTGTTCTATATGGATAAAGCTTATGCCAGAAGGGTTGGTGAGGGCTAATGAAAAAGGCGCGGATACTGATGCTTATCGTAATATCCCTCTTTTACATCTTTCCTATTGCATAT
>JAQZBM010000207.1 GCA_029238945.1 Clostridia bacterium | reverse complement strand
GCTCCTTCGAAACACTTACAAACCTTGCAGTATTTGTAATGTGGATTTTCTTCATAATGACAGTTGCAGGTATATTTATTTTGAGAACAAAGCATAAAAATGTAGAAAGACCTTACAGTGTTCCTCTATACCCAATAGTTCCGTTAATCGGAGTTGCAGGCGGCATATATATATTAATCAGCACTCTATTGACTGATACAGCTTATGCCATGTATGGAATAGGGATAACGCTTCTGGGACTCCCTGTATATATGCTTATAAAAAGAAAAGTTAAATAAAAAAACTTGTATTCACAATAAAAGCACCATGCTGTAAAAATTATAGCATGGTGCTTTCTCTTCCGCTTATCCCCCCGCCATAGGGCCTATTATGCTGATTATATCTCCATCCTTCAGCCTGGTATCCTGCTTTGCCTTTTTATAGTTAACCATATAGAGTCCCATTAGCTTCAGGGGCAAAGGCAGCTTCACTGCTTTCAGCACATCTCCAACGGTTGCACCTTCCTGCAGCTCTATGAATCCGTCTTCATCCAGAGCATCAGCACTGCAAAAGGGCCCCGGATAAACCTTAACTCTCATACAAACTATACCACTTCCTTTATCAGCTTATCCAGCTGGAGCTTGGTGATTGTTTCTGAAGTAGGAGCTCCTGTATCACCATCCCATCCGAAAGCTCTCCAGTGTCCCTTCATCATATCCAATATAGGCAGAGTCTTGCCGGCATTGGGACCTTCCTTCAAAGGAGGCACTCCGGCCAGCCTGTCATGCAGCTTGAAGCTTACAGGCTCTATACCCTCTCTGATGTTGAACATCTGTCTCAAGGTCTGCATACGTCTGCCAATCTCCATGTATTCATCAGGGGTCTTGTTCCAGCCTGTGGCAGCATTCAGATAATCAAATACTCTAAAGTGCTGAGCACCGGTTATCATAGCAAATATACAGCCTCCTATACCGTCTATCAGCTGCTTGTAGCAGCTTCCTGCCACTGACTTCAACGCTCCCTCTTCTGAAGCGATATACTGCTCTGCCTTCGGTGTCCTGCTTTTCACCTTTGGTGCCCAGGATACATACTGCCAAAGCTGCATATAGTTATAATAGGTGTCCGAGCCTATGGTGTGACGGCCCGGAGTCGGGTCTGCCGAGAAGTGCAGTCCCATCATAGGGTCCATTCTGCCGTCATGCATGCCCGGTTCTTGTCCCCCTGCATGCATAGCATATTTGTCTGAGCCCCTGCCGATTCTCTTTACCGCCTGCTTCACTCCGTCAGCCAGCACATCGCCTATACCTTCTCTTGCTATCATCTTCTTGATAAGCTTTACAATAGCATCAGCATTGCCCCATGTAAGCTCAAGCCCGTCTGTATCCGCCTTGGTCAATATGCCGTTTTCATAGCATTCTATGGCATAAGCCACGGTGTTGCCGGCAGATATGCTGTCCATGCCTGCTCTGTTCAGTATTTCATTAATATAGAATATGGAGTCCAAGTCCTTATTCATTAACAATGCACCAAAGGCGTTCACTGTTTCATACTCCGGCTTATGGGTATGAGTGAACTCACCCTTTGTGATATCCTTTATATCGCATACTCCCCCACAGCCTATGACGCAGGAGTAGCAGTAATACTTCTTCTCTTCTCTCTTTATGATTTTATCCGGATTGACATTTTTATAATAGGATTTGTTATAGTCCACTACCGAGCCGCCCCAGTTCTTTACCGGTGCATCTCCGTTAGGCATTCCAAAGGTATTGGTAAATATGGTGCCCCATTTTTTCATCATGGGAGCACTCATCATACCGTCTCCTGCAGAGTATGTCTTGCCCTTGGACATCAGGCTGCTCATTATAGGCAGTAGGTTCCCCTTTACTATTCCGGGCAGATTTGCATTTTTAACCTTTGCTGAGTATTCCTTACTCAAAGCCTTGACAGCTTCCGGATTGTCACTTTTGACAGATTGGGATCCTACAAGCACTACAGCCTTCAGCCTCTTAGAGCCCATTACCGCTCCTACCCCTGAGCGTGCAGCTATTCTTCCCTTATCATTAACAATACCGGAAATAAGCGAAAGCTTCTCTGCTGCCTGTCCTATTACTGCAATAGCAGGCCTCTTTCTGCCAGTGCTCTCCTTTCCCAGAGTCTCCTCTGCCTCAACAGCATCCTTGCCCCACACATGGGCGGCATCCCGCAGCTCTGCTCCTGTACTGTCTACATACAGATATACCGGCTTTTCGGATATGCCCTTGAAAAATATTCCGTCATAGCCGCACTGTTTGATGGCAGGTGAAAGTGTTCCTCCACAGTTGGCATCCCCCCAGCCGCCTGTAATAGGCGACTTGCATACTGCCATCCATCTTCCCGTCATTACGCTTCCGGTCCCTGTCAGGAGTCCGCTGACAAAACCCAGCATATTGTCCGGTCCCAAAGGGTCTGCACCTTTAGGTATATTATTGTAAAGCATATATGCTCCCAAGCCTACTCCGGACAGAAGCTTCTCATATATTTCATCCTCTATTTTCTGCTCAACAATCTCCTTTGTCGTCAAATCAACAAGGAGCACCTTTCCCATATACCCTTTCATATCTCATCCCCCATAAATGGTTTCCTGTATTATTTTAACATCAGCTTATTGATGATATCAGTACATTCTTCAGCATTCATTATTTTAGGCACGGGGTATCCCGGATTTCCTTCCTTAAGTACTCGTTTTACAATCAGAGGAACATCGTCTGCCTTGATTTCCTTAAAGCCTGTCGGTATATTCATATTTGCATTCATAGTCTTTATACTGTCGATAAAGCTCTCAGCCAGCACTTCCACTGGCTCCCCATCCTTACCAAGACCTGCAGCGACAGCCAGCTTGGCAAGCTTATTATAGCTGCTGCCTCCGAAGAACTCCAGTATATATGGAAGCACTACTGCATTTCCCAACCCGTGAGGCACTCCGTAAAGACCGCCCAGAGTATGGGCTATGGCATGTACATAGCCTACGTAGGCTCTTGTAAAGGCAATTCCCGCTTTGTAGGATGCCAGAAGCATCTGATTGCGTGCCTCTATATCCTTTCCGTCTTTATATACCTTCTCCAAATTCTCATATATTATTTTTACCGCTTCCTCAGCATTTTTATCAGTATAGGGAGTTCCGTTCCTGCCTATATAAGCCTCAACTGCATGAGTAAGTGCATCCATCCCTGTTGTTGATGTGATATGAGTCGGCAAACCGATAGTCAGCTCCGGGTCAAGAGCTGCCATTATCGGTACCAGCTTTGTATCCATTATGGCATACTTTTCATGAGTCGAAGGATCTGTAACAACCGCAGCTATAGTTGTTTCTGAGCCGGTACCTGCTGTTGTCGGAACTGCAAAAAGCGGCGGCAGAGGCTTCCTTATCTTCAAAACACCTCTCATCTGTGAAACAGTCTTATTGCTGTTTGTCACTCTGGCAGCAGCTGTCTTGGCGCAGTCCATAGAGGAGCCTCCGCCAAATGCGATTACTCCCCGGCAATCGTTGTCTATGTACAGCTTACGGGCAGACTCTATGTTGTCTATGGTAGGATTTGGCTGTACCTCGTTGTAAACTACATAGCTTATATTATTTTCCTTCAAGCCGTCAAGCAGACCATCCAGCATTCCCAAGCCCATAAGCACCTTGTCAGTAACAACCAAGACCTTGCTTATACCCTTTGCCTTTACCTTCTCCGGCAGCCTTCTCACACTGCCTGCACCTGAAAGCAGCTCAGGCTCAGTAAATTTCAGAGTCTTTGAAAGCGTCCTCATCACGCTCTGGTTCAACCTGTAAGCCCCTTTTTTCATTTCCCACAACATTATAATTCCCCCTTATATTTTTAATTTCCGATGCAGCCTTCAAATTGCTTTTAATTATTTATTTCACTATAATGTATGTATAAGGTTTTTCTACATACTGCCAAAACCGAACGCGTTCTATTAATATTATGATATAGTTTTCTGACAATTAAGTCAACAAAAACCGAATGTGTTCTATTTTTAACAAAGGATGATGAAAATGAGCTTAAGTAAAAGTCCAAAATATCCTAAGGGCATTGATGCCAGAAAAAAAATATTTGAGGTTTCTATACAGCTTATAAACAGCAAAGGCTATGATGATACAACCATAAAGGATATCTGCAAGGCTGCAAATATTGGTACCGGAACCTTCTACCACTACTTCAAATCAAAGCAGGACATATTGATTGAGTATGTAAAAAATGAAAGCCAGGATATTGTGGACTTGTACCATACACTGCCTAAGGAGTCCTATTATCAAATACTGCTTTCCCTATTGGAGTATCAGCTTGACTATATTGACCTTAAGGGCAGGGAGTTTGTAAAGAATGTGTTTGCTATAGAGCTTCTGAATAATATTTCTATACTGGCATTTGACAAGTATTCCGCATATAACCTTGTACTTGAGTGCTTGACAAAGGGGCAGGAGAAGGGTGAGTTCTCTACAGCTCATAACGCTAAATTCATGGCAGATGTAATTGTCGGTTCTATACTGGGTTTTACGCAGACCTGGATAAAATATATGGACGCAAGTATAAAAGAGACATATTTCGATGAAGTTAAGCAGCTGATTGATATGTTTTTAGACAAGCAATAGACACAATAAGACCCGCTTTTACAGCGGGTCTATTTTTGTCTATTTTTCATGCCTTTAAATTACCAATACATAAGTATTAATTTATTAAATAAAATATACTGATACTTATATATTGGAGGAACTATATGTCAGGAATTAAGAGCATCCTTATATCTGCCATCCTGCTGTCGATAGCATTCATAGCTCTGTTCACAATTGTCTTAGATTTCTCCAGATTCTTCGGCCTTTACAGCTTTTACAGCCTATATCCAAGCTACATCATAAACAGAATAAATGTGATACTGACAGCGGCACTGGTTTGGCTGGCGGGCAAGGACAGCCTGAGTCGTGCTGACAATAGCCTTATGAAGCTGGTATTTGCTTTGATGTGCATTGCAGAAGCCTTCTTCTTATTTGCTAAAAAATAAAACTTGTACTTTATGCTGTTGTTTTTTCGGCACCGATAATAATCACCTTGGTACTGATACCCGATTTTACAAAGCCTTCGCCATTAGCTCGCACTGTCATATCTTATTGGATTATTTTAAGCATCTCAGTGTGGGTTGCCGCCGTAAATGACATGCTGGCGCTATTCCCTAAGCCTAACTCAAAAATGATAGCCATAGGCATGATATTATTTTACTTCTGTGATATTTGTGTAGGATTAGATTTCATACTGCCCAAAGGCACTATATGGCTGCTGGCGAACAGCCTTATATGGGTTTTCTTCACTCCTGCTATCACTCTGCTTGCTTTAAGCTGCTATAAATATGATAGCCGAAGCTTGCAATACAAAAAAAAACAGGGTCGGTATGAAAACCGACCCATGTAGTTAACTGTTAGTAGCTGCCATCTCTTCCTCAGCCCGAGCTTCCGCCTTGTGTGATTTTGTACCGTCAATATTCTCAAAGGCGGCAGACAGCATAAGCTTTATTCTGTTCAACTGGTTTACTTCACTGGCACCGGGGTCGTAGTCAATAGCTACTATGTTGGTGCCTGGGTGAAGCCTTTTCAACTCCTTCATCATACCCTTACCTGTTACATGGTTTGGGAGACATGCAAAGGGCTGCATGCATATGATATTCTTAACGTCGTTCTCGATAAGCTCTACCATTTCCCCTGTAAGGAACCATCCCTCACCGGTCTGGTGTCCCAAATCCACAACCTTTGACGCTCCCTCTGCTATTTCCTCTATGGATTTCGGCGGAGTAAATCTCTTGCTGGCTGATACTGCCTCCTTATAGCTCTTCCTGTAGGACTCTATGGCTGAAATTACTAAGCTAGCCATGATTCTTCCTGTCTTGCTGCCTGACAGATACTTGTTCTTATATATCAAGCCATAGGAGCTGTATAGGAAAAAGTCCACCAAGTCAGGCATTACTGCCTCTGCTCCCTCTGCCTCTACAATATCCACCACTCCATTGTTGGCGGTAGGATGGAACTTCACCAGTATTTCCCCTACCAAGCCTACCTTTGGTTTCATTTCATTGGTAAGCTCCAGCTCGTCAAAGTCTCTTACAATACCCCATATATTGCTGTTGAAGACCTTCTTGTTTGCCCGCACCAAATCCTGCTTGCACCTTTCAACCCACTTCTCGTACAGCCGGTTGGCAGAGCCTTTTATCTTCTCATAGGGCCTTGTTCTATACAATACCTTCATAAACACATCACCGTAAACTAATGCCATAACAGCCCTGTTCAGCAAAGGCAGCGTTAGCTTGAATCCGGGATTCTTCTCCATGCCGAAAGCATTCAGAGACAGTACCGGTATTTTCTCGAAGCCGGCATCCTGCAGCGCCTTTTTCAGAAACCCTATATAATTTGTAGCCCTGCAGCCTCCTCCCGTCTGCGATATGATTACCGATGTATTATCAAGGTCATATTGTCCGGATTTCAATGCCTCTATAAGCTGACCTACTACAATTATAGCCGGATAACAGGCATCATTATTTACGTATTTCAGCCCTTCATCTACTGCCTTCCTATCCTTTGAAGGCAGTACCACGATATTGTAGCCCGAATGTTTAAAAGCCACCTCCAGGAACTGGAAGTGAATAGGCGACATCTCAGGAGACAATATTGTATGTCTGCTTCTCATTTCCTTAGTAAATACATTTCTCTTGTATCTGTTATCCACCTTTTTCAGCTTATAACCATTCTTTTCTCTTTCGCCCAGGGCAGCCTTCAGGGATCTTAGCCTTATTCTAGCCGCTCCCAGGTTATTGCCTTCATCTATCTTCAAGCTTGTATAAATCTTTGAGTTGCCGTTCAGTATCTCCTGTACCTGATCCGTAGTCACTGCATCAAGTCCGCAGCCAAAGGAATTCAGCTGCACCAGCTCCAAATCATTCTGCTGTGCAACGAAGCTGGCCGCCGCATACAGTCTTGAGTGGTAAACCCATTGGTCTACAACCCTGAGAGGTCTCTCAACCTCTCCCAAATGAGCCACTGAATCCTCCGTAAGCACAGCCATACCCAGACTGTTGACTATGTCAGGTATCCCGTGATTTATCTCTGGATCTATATGGTAAGGTCTTCCCGCCAGCACTATTCCTTTGATTCCATTTTTCCTGATTAGTGCTATGGTATCCTCCCCGGCTCTTCTCATTTCCTCCCTGAAGCTTTCCTGCTCCTGCCAAGCCATTTCAACAGCGTGGTTTATCTCCTTCTGAGGAATATTGAGCATTTTCAGCTCCTCAAAGAGCCTTTTCTCAAGCCTTTCCTTGTTGTCCAGGGGAAGAAAAGGCTTAAGGAACAATATGTTCTTTTCCCTCAGTATATCCATGTTGTTCTTTATTACCTCAGGATAGGAGGCTACAATAGGACAGTTAAAATGATTATCTGCCCCTTCCTGCTCCTTCCTTTCGCTGGCAATGCTGGGGTAAAAAATCGTATCTATGCCTTTCTCTATAAGGTCCATTATATGTCCATGCACCAGTTTTCCCGGATAGCATACCGACTCAGAGGGCATAGTCTCTATACCCTTCTCATAAATCCTCTTGGAGGATTCATCCGATAGCTCTACCCTGAAGCTGAGCTCTGTAAAGAAGGTAAACCAGAAGGGATAATCCTCATACATGTTGAGCACCCTGGGTATCCCTATTACCCCTCTTCTTGCCTCAAGCTCTCCCAGGGGAGTATATCCAAATAGCCTCTTGTACTTCTGCTTAAAGAGGTTGGGAATGTGACTATCCTTAACCTCTATTCCCGCTCCCTTTTCACAGCGGTTTCCCGAAATATATCTTCCACCGTTTCCAAACTTGTTTACAGTCAGCTGGCAGTTGTTGGAGCAGCGTCTGCATCTTGACATGCTGGTCTGAACCTCCAGGCTGTCTATTGCCGCTTCATTCAGAAGCTGTGTTTCGTAACCTTCTTCATATCTTTCACGAGCAATAAGAGCTGCACCAAAAGCGCCCATTATACCTGCTATATCCGGTCTGATAACCTCCCTCTCCGAAAGCAGCTCAAAGCTCCTGAGCACTGCATCATTATAGAAGGTACCTCCCTGTACAACTATCTTCTCGCCAAGCTCCTTCGGGTTTCGCACCTTTATTACCTTGAAAAGGGCGTTCTTAATAACTGAGTAGGAAAGTCCCGCAGAGATATCCCCTACGGATGCGCCTTCCTTCTGGGCTTGCTTTACCCTTGAGTTCATAAAAACTGTACATCTTGAGCCCAGGTCAACAGGCTTTTCGGTAAGCAGAGCCTGCTTAGCAAAGTCTCTTATATCCATATCCAAGGACTTAGAGAAGGTCTCCAGGAATGAGCCGCAGCCTGAGGAGCATGCTTCATTCAGAAGAATACTCTCTATAACTCCATCCTTTATCCTGAGGCATTTCATGTCCTGACCGCCAATGTCCAGTATGAAGTCCACTCCCGGACTGAAGAACTCTGCCGCCTTATAGTGAGCAACT
>JAQZBM010000206.1 GCA_029238945.1 Clostridia bacterium | reverse complement strand
TTGGCTGCACATTTAGCTATATAAATCGCACTAAAGTTTTTACATAAAGAGAACTGTGCTTTGTGCGATTTATGAACAGCGGTAAACGATTTCGCGCTCTTTGAATAATCTAAATTGTTTCGCGCGAAACGTATAGTTTTTAATATATATACGGATATAAGGAGGATTGGCAATGGAATCAGGTGGGGCATTAAGTGGATTAAGAGTACTTGATTTGACAAGAGTTCTGGCTGGACCATATTGCGGCATGCTTCTAGCTGATATGGGAGCCGACGTAATTAAAGTTGAAATTCCCGGCAGAGGTGACGACAGCAGGCAAAACGGGCCCTTTATAAATGGTGAAAGTGCATACTATATGAACCTGAACAGAAACAAAAGAGGTGTAACCCTCAACCTGCAAAGCAAAAAAGGCAAGGAAATGTTTCTGAAGATGGTAGCTGAGGCTGATATAGTTATTGAAAACTATAGACCCGGTACTATGGACAAGCTGGGTGTAGGCTATGAAGTCTTGAAGGAAGTTAATCCGGGAATAGTATATGGATGTATATCCGGCTTTGGACACTATGGACCTTATAAGGACAGAGCAGGCTACGATATTATCGGTCAAGCTATGGGCGGCTTGATGAGCATAACAGGATGGCCGGGAGGAGAACCGACCAGAACAGGTACGGCAGTGGCAGACGTATTGACAGGACTTTCTGCAACAATCGGCATTTTGTCCGCATTGAGATATAAAATGATTACCGGAATGGGACAGAAGGTGGATGTAGCCTTAGTTGATTCCGTTGTATCAAGTATGGAAATAATAAACCAGATTTATCTGGCTACCGGAGAAATTCCTCAAAGAATCGGAAACAGGTATGAATCACTATATCCCTACGATTCCTTCAAGGTAAAGGACGGAAGCATAGTAATCGGCGGAGGCAACGACAAGCTATGGGGCAAGCTGTGCGAAGTGATGGGTACACCTGAACTGGCTGAAGATGACAGATATAATAAGAATCCCAAAAGAGTTCAAAGGCATGCTGAGCTGAAGGTAATAATAGAGGATTGGACCAAGGATAAAACCATAGACGAGGTTGTTGGGCTGCTTTTGGATAATGGAATTCCTGTAGCACCAATAAATACAATAGACAGGGTTGTTAAGGATCCACACATAGCAGGGGCAAGAGAAATGTTTGTCGATATAGACCATCCAATCGCAGGAAAGGTTAAGGTCACCGGCTCACACATCAAGTTTAGTGACACCAAGACGGCTGTAAAGAGCCCTTCGCCTATACTGGGACAACACAACGCAGAAGTTTATGAATGCTTGCTCGGATTATCTGAGAAAGAAGTGCTTCAGTTAAAAGAAGAGGGAGTAATTTAGCTGTATCTATACCATATACAATGCTAATTTACGTAGAAATAACTTGTTGAAATAAGACAAGTTATTTCTACAATTATGGGAGGTATAAGATGAATATCAAGGAAGAAAGCATAAAAATGCACCTGGAGAATCACGGAAAAATTAAAGTGGAAAGCAAAGTGCAGCTGCATAACGACCATGATCTTGCAATTGCATACACGCCTGGTGTTGCTGAACCATGTAAGGAAATTCATGCTGATAAGGAAAAGGTTTATGATTATACTTCTAAAGGCAATCTAGTCGCGGTTGTTTCTGATGGTACAGCTGTACTAGGCCTCGGCAACATCGGTCCTGAAGCAGCAATGCCGGTAATGGAAGGGAAGTCCATTCTGTTTAAATCCTTTGCAGGGGTAGATGCTTTTCCAATATGCCTGGGAACAACAGACGTCGATGAAATAGTAAAGGCAGTTAAGCTGCTTGAACCTACATTTGGCGGAATTAATCTTGAGGATATTGCTGCACCTGCATGCTTTAAGGTAGAAGAGAGGCTTAAGAAAGAACTCAATATACCTGTTTTTCATGACGATCAGCATGGAACAGCAGTAGTAGTGCTGGCAGGATTGATAAATGCATTGAAAATTGCGAAGAAGGATATTGCACAGGTTCGTGTTGTGGTAAACGGAGCCGGAGCGGCAGCCATCACAGTTACAAAACTCCTGCTAAGCAACGGAGTAAAGAATGTGATGATGTGCGACAAAAAAGGCATTATTTATGATGGCAGACCTGAGGATATGGATCCATATAAGAAGGAAATGGCTGCTTTAACTAATAAAGGCAAAATGACAGGAACATTAAAGGATGCTTTGGCGGGAGCTGATGTTTTCATTGGCTTATCAGCTGCCAGAACAGTTAACGGAGAAATGGTGAAGTCAATGGCCAAAGATGCTATTGTATTTGCTATGGCTAATCCTGAGCCGGAAATCATGCCGGATGAAGCTATAAAAGCCGGAGCTTTGGTAGTAGCTACAGGAAGATCTGACTTTGCAAATCAGATAAACAATGTTCTCGCTTTCCCCGGGATATTTAGAGGAGCACTTGATGTAAGAGCATGCATCATAAATGAAGATATGAAAATTGCGGCTGCGTATGCCATCGCTGACCTTTTAACTGAAAAAGAGCTAAGAAACGATTATATAATACCAAAGGCAATGGACCCAAGGGTTGCGCCTAGGGTTGCCGGAGCAGTAGCAGAGGCGGCTATGAAGACCGGTGTGGCTAAATTGAAGGTTGACGTTCAAGAAATTGAAGAAAGAACAAAAAAACTGGCATCGATTTAGATATGACACTTCATTTGCTAAAAGGGGATAGTTTAATGGATAGGATTTCACTAAAGTATGGGAAAGGCTTGATGGAGTTGGAACTGCCTGAAGGCAGTAATGTAAATGTGCTGCTGCCCCAGTTTTCAAATCATGACATAAGCGGTGATGATGAGGTTTTAGAGCTTGCCGGGGCAATGCAGAATCCTATAGGGACAATGCCTCTTTCTCAAATTGTTTCTAAGGGGCAGAAGGTTGCTATAATGGTAAGTGATATAACAAGACCTTCACCTACAAAGAAATTGCTGCCTCATATACTGTCTGAACTGAAAAAAGGCGGGATAGAGGATTGTGATATCACAGTAATATTTGGAATGGGCATTCATCGCTCACACACTGAGGAAGAACAGCGCAATGCTGTGGGCGATGAAGTTTACGACAGGATTAAATGCATTGACAGCAATAAAGAAGAGTATATAAATATCGGAGAGACTTCAAGAGGTACTCCCATCAATCTATGCAAGAGTCTGGTACAGGCTGATGTTAGGATTTGTACAGGAAATATTGAATATCATTATTTTGCAGGATATTCAGGGGGAGCTAAAGCGATAATGCCTGGTGCCGCTGATTATGAAAGCATAAGGAAAAACCACAGCCTTCAGCTGCATGAGAACGCTGCTTCAGGAATCATAGATGGCAACCCTTTGAGGGAAGATATAGATGAAGTAGGCAAGATAGTTAATATTTCATTTATACTTAATGTTGTTTTAAATGAGAAGAAGCAAATCTTGAAAGCCTTTGCAGGAGATTATCTGAAGGCTCATCGTGAGGGCTGCAAGTACCTGGATAGCCTATACAGCGTTGAAATCAAAGAGCTGGCTGACATTGTTATCGTCTCTTCAGGAGGCTTCCCAAAAGATATAAATCTTTACCAGGCTCAAAAGGCTCTAGACAATGCCAGCCAAGCAGTAAAGGACGGTGGAGCAATTATACTTGCGGCAGAATGCAAGGAAGGCTTCGGAGAAGATAAATTTGAAGAGTGGATATATAATGCATTAAGCCCGGATGAGCTTGTCAATAGGCTGAAGCACGAATTTGTATTAGGCGGACATAAGGCCTCAGCCATTGCAAGAATAGCGCAAAAGGCGACCATTTACTTTGTATCATCAATGAATAAAGAAGCTGTAGAGAGAATCTTTTTCGTACATGAGAACTCAATAAAAGCTGCATTGGATAGTGCGCTTTCGGAGCAGGGTAATGAGTCAAAAATAGTTGTTATCCAGCAAGGAAGCTCTATCTTACCTATGCTATCTAAATAAAGGTGGATAATTATGAATGAAACAATAAATCTATTATTAAATCACATGTCTATCAGAAGATATAAGGATAAACCTGTAGACAGAGAAACGGTAAATACAATTATAAAATGTGCTCAAATGGCTCCTACTTCAAGCCACTTCCAGGCATATACCATTATAGAGATTCAGGACAGTGCAAAAAGGGAGTTTCTTGCAAAGGCTGCCGGAGACCAAAGATGGATAAAGGAAGCACCTTTAGTGCTGCTTTTTTGCGGCGACCTGCACCGAGGCAAGGAATATTTTGAAGGGGCTGACCCTGAGGTTTTCAGTAACACTGAATCCTATACTGTTGCAGTTGTGGATGCTGCAATTGCTATGCAAAAGGCACTGATTGCCGCACAGAGCTTAGGCTTAGGCGGAGTAGTTGCAGGAGGTATCAGAAATGATGTAGAGGGTGTGGCAAAAGAATTTAAGCTGCCGGAGCTTGTATGCCCTTTGTTTGCTCTATGCTTAGGATATCCGGATGAAGTTCCGGGCACTAAGCCAAGGCTTCCTCAGGAAGAGATACACAAAATAGACTATTATGATGAAAGTAATAGTAGAGAGCTGATTGATAAGTATAATCAAGAAATAAAGGACTACTATACAAAACGTACAAATGGTAAAGCTCAAGACAGATGGACAGAGCGATGCGGCAGGCTGCTCATGGCAAAAACCAGGGATGAAGTAGGATGCTTTCTGCGAAAAATCGGTTTTTTAAAAAGGTAAGCCATATACCATATTAACTTATAATAAAATTGCCAAAAACATTCTATAATCATATAGGGGCTGTTGCACAACTTTCATTATGTCATTCCGAACGCAGTGAGGAATCTTAAGAAGCATCGGGAAGATCCGACCCTATGCTCAGGATGACTGAGCTGCGCACTGGAATGACAGCTGAGATGCATTTTGCAACTGCCCCTGTTTTTATATGAAATAGTGTTAAAAAAAACTATAGAAAAAAGTAAGATTATATATAATATATAAGAGTAAAAAAATATTATAATTTATGTGGAAATACACAATAATTATATGGTAATATATATCGTAGAGAAGGAAATCTTGCAGAATTGTATCAAAAATGAAGGTAAAAATTCATTACGCTGATACAAAG
>JAQZBM010000205.1 GCA_029238945.1 Clostridia bacterium | reverse complement strand
ATTGCTAAGGTCTCCAGCTTATCATTCATCTCAGTTGAAGTACCGTGAGCATTGATGTAATCAATTTCCTCAGCCTTTATGCCCGCATCCTTTACTGCAGCCTGCATGCCTCTTAGTGCTCCATCACCTTCAGGATCCGGTGCTGTTATGTGATATGCGTCGCCGGCAGTACCGTAGCCCACAACTTCGCCATAAATCTTAGCTCCTCTTTTTTGTGCATGCTCCAGCTCTTCCAGAATCAAGATACCGGCGCCCTCGCCCATTACAAAACCGTCTCTGTCCTTATCAAAAGGCCTGCTTGCTGTCTTTGGGTCATCATTCCTGGTGGATAAAGCCTTCATAGAGCAGAAGCCGGCTAAAGCCAAAGGAGTTATGGATGCTTCTGTACCGCCGGAAATCATAAGCTCAGCATCGCCTCTCTGAATAATCTTATAGGCTTCTCCTATTGCATTGGTAGCAGATGCACAGGCTGTTACTACAGTGATGTTTGGGCCCTTTGCATTAAATGCTATGGACACATTGCCTGCCGCTATATTTGATATCATCATGGGTACGAAGAATGGGCTTATTCTTCCCGGTCCCTTTTCCATCAATGTCTTATGCTGGGTTTCCAGAGTCTCCATACCGCCTATGCCTGAACCTATGCAAACTCCGAATCTGTTATTGTCTATTTCCTCCAGCTTAAGTCCTGAAGCTTCCACTGCCATCTTACTGGCTGCAACTGCAAGCTGAGTATATCTGTCCATTCTTCTTGATTCCTTCTTGTCGATGAAAGCCAATGGATCAAAGTCCTTTACCTCACCGGCTATTTTTGCATCAAAGCCTTCTGTATCAAATCTTGTTATATAGTCGATGCCGCTTTTGCCTTCCTTCAGGGCTGAAAAAAACTGTTCTGTGCCTATACCAATAGGTGAAATTACGCCAAGACCCGTTATTACTACTCTTCTATTATTCAAGTAATCCCTCTCCTTAATAAATAATTTATATATATAATGCCTGCTGCAAAACACAGCATAGTCGAAGTGGTCTTTTTACAAGGGCAGCTGCCCCTACATCTAACTTATATCCTGTGAGTACATAAATCAAAAAAAAGAGCCCCGAATAATCGGGACTTTTTTTATTGATTATTTTTTATGTACTCAACTACATCACCAACTGTAGCAAGTTTCTCTGCTTCCTCATCCGGAATCTCAATATCGAACTCTTCTTCAAGGGCCATCAGCAGTTCAACTATGTCTAGTGAATCCGCACCTAAATCATCAATGAAGGAAGATTCCATTAAAACCTCTTCAGCATCGATACTAAGCTGTTCTGCAACCTTTTCTTGCACCTTCTCAAATATCATCCCGTTCACCTCCCTTCAGGATTTATACTATGATAATATTACATAACCATTCCACCGTCAATATGAATTACTTGCCCAGTTATATAGTCAGAATATTCTGAAGATAGGAACAGTACCGCATTTGCAACATCTTGAGCACTTCCTGCTCTAGCAAGAGGTATTCCATTCATAAATTCTTCCTTTACCTTATCAGGCAATGAAGCTGTCATATCTGTTTGAATGTATCCCGGGGCGACTGCATTCACGTTTATACCGCGCTTAGCAATCTCTTTTGCAACAGACTTAGTAAAACCTATCAGACCAGCCTTTGAAGCAGCATAATTGGATTGTCCCGCGTTACCCATTACACCTACAACCGAAGCTATGTTGACTATTTTACCTGATCTTTGCTTCATCATAACCTTAGATACATGCTTTGTGCATATAAATGCACCCTTCAGGTTTATATCCAGAACATCTTGAAAATCTTCCTCAGACATTCGAATCAGCAGATTGTCACGGGTTATCCCCGCATTGTTTACTAATATATCTATGCTGCTGAAGGAATTTAATACTTGTTTGACCAAATTTTCTATTTCTTCGTTGTTCGAAACATCAGCCTTGACTGCCAAAGCAGATACTCCAAGCTTTTTAGCCTCTTCTACAACCTCATCTGCCGCTTTGCTGCTGCTTGAATAGTTTATTACTATGTTTGCTCCTGTTGCCGCCAAGGTCATAGCGATGGCTCTGCCTATTCCTCTTGCACCGCCTGTTACTATAGCCGTTTTACCTTTTAGCTGCATTCCAATCTCTCCCTTATGTTAGTAATTGTTTTCTCCAAGGACTCCAGGTCCTCAACGTTAAACACAGCAACCTCTTTATCAATTTTCTTCACAAAGGCTGATAGGCTTTTGCCCGGGCCAACCTCTATGAAGGTGTCCACTCCCATGTCTATCATGTGTCTCACGCTGTCTTCCCATAAAACAGAGGAGCTTACCTGCTCTATAAGGCACCTTTTTATTTCGTATTTATCCATTATTACTTGTGCATTAACGTTTGATACTACAGGAATCTCCAAGTCCTTTACCTGAATTTTTTCCAATTCCGCTGCCAGCTTATCACCGGCAGGCTTCAACAGGCTTGTATGGAAGGGTGCGCTTACCGGAAGCACCATTGCTCTTTTGGCACCTTTCTCCTTCATTATGCTGCAAGCATGCTCTACTGCTTTGGTGTGTCCTGCAATAACTATCTGACCAGGGCAGTTGTAGTTTGCAGCTTCAACCACACCATAGCCGCTTGCCATCTTCAGACACTCCACAACGTCATCCTTTTGCATTCCCAGTACCGCTGCCATTGTGCCTTCTCCCACCGGAACAGCCTCTTGCATATATTTGCCTCTCTTTTTCACCACTTCAACTGCATCTGCAAAGTTTATGGCATTTGATGCTACCAAGGCAGAGTACTCGCCAAGGCTTAAGCCTGCTGTTACATCAGGCTGTATACCGTGATGCTTCAGAACTTCCAGTATTGCGATGCTTGTTGTAAGTATAGAAGGCTGAGTATTCTCTGTTTTCTTAAGTTCCTCTTCGCTTCCTTCAAAGCAAAGCTTCTTCATATCTATGCCTAATCTATCGCTGGCAATTTCAAAAATCTTCATTGCCTGGCTGTAGTTTTCGGCAATATCTTTTCCCATACCGCTATATTGTGCCCCTTGACCGGGAAAAATACATGCTATCTTAGCCAAAATGCTACCTCCTGTGAACAATTAATACTTAGATTTTTATATATTTTTTAATAAATTCATTACTGCTTGCGCTTCAATAACCATATCTTCAATTATCTTTTTTGCAGGTTTTATTTCATTCACCATACCGCTGATTTGGCCTGCCATTACGGAGCCATAGTCGGCATCTCCGTCTACTACTGCAGACCTTAGCCTTCCAACGCCCAGCTTTTCATAATCTTCTGCTGTTCCTCCTGAGCTTTCCAGCTTATCAAACTCTCTGGCCAGTTTATTCTTAATTATTCTTACCGGGTGTCCGGTAATTCTTCCGGTTACGACAGTACCTCTGTCACCGGCCTTTATTATGGCTTGCTTGTAGTTATTATGGGCTGTGCACTCCTCGGCACATACAAATATAGTTCCCATTTGAACGCCCTTTGCGCCCAAAGCCAATGCAGACACGAAGCCTCTTCCGTCTGCTATGCCTCCTGCTGCTATAACCGGTATGTTTACTGCATCAACAACTTGAGGAACCAATGCAATTGTTGTAAGCTCACCTACGTGGCCGCCAGACTCTGTTCCTTCTGCTATCACTGCATCTACGCCTTCCTTTTCCATCTTTTTGGCCAATGCTACAGATGGAACTACAGGTATCACCTTAGTACCAATTTCTTTAAACATTGAAACATACTTGCCCGGATTTCCCGCTCCTGTAGTTATAACAGGAACTCTTTCCTCATATACTGCCTTTATTACATCCTCTACAAAGGGTGAAAGCAGCATAATGTTTACCCCAAAAGGCTTATCTGTCAGTTTTTTAACCTTTTTTATTTCATTTCTTACGAAATCCGCAGGAGCATTTCCTGCTCCAATTATACCCAAGCCTCCTGCATTTGATACTGCAGCAGCCAGCTCAGCAGTTGCTACCCATGCCATACCGCCCTGTATAATTGGATACTCAATATTTAGTAGCTCACAAATCTCTGTCTTAAACATGTTGTTTACCCCCTGAATTCTTCCATCTTAAAACGCTGGCTCCCCAGGTTAAGCCGCCGCCAAAGCCAACCAATACCACAACGTCGCCGTCCTTAAGCAAATTCTTTTCATTTGCCTCATCCAATGCCACAGCAATAGATGCGGATGACATATTCCCATATTTGTTTAAATTCACATAAACCTTATCAGGAGAAATCTTTAATCTTTTTACAGCTGAGTCGATAATTCTGGTATTTGCCTGATGAGGTACCAGGAAGTCTATATCTTCCTTCTTCATACCGCACATACTCAAAGCTTTCTCTGCTGCTTCTCCCATTATCTTTATTGCAAATTTGAATACCTCACTGCCATTCATCTGTATGTAGTGCAATCTATCTCTGACAGTTTGCTCTGAAGCAGGCAGTCTTGAGCCGCCGGCAGGTTGTGTAAGAAGCTCTCCCGCACTGCCGTTGGCGCCGATATATGAGGAAAGTATTCCATAGCCCTCTTCTACCTCTGAAATTATCGCTGCACCTGCTCCATCGCCGAAAAGTATGCAGGTATTTCTATCCGTGTAATCAACAATCTTTGATAGAGTCTCTGCTCCAATCACTAAAACGTTTTTATATGCACCCTTACTCACAAAGCTTTCTGCTATGGTAATTCCATATATGAAGCCTGAGCAGGCTGCCTCTACATCAAATGCTGCCGCGTTTACGGCACCTATATTTTTCTGAACAATGCACGCCGTAGAAGGAAACGCCATGTCCGGAGTAACAGTTGCTACGATGATAAGATCAATTTCCTCAGCAGTTCTTCCTGACTTCTCCAGAGCCCTTAAAGCGGCTTTGGTTGCTATATCGGAGGTAGCTTCGTTTTCAGCTGCCACCCTTCTCTCTTCTATGCCTGTTCTGGAAACAATCCACTCATTGTTTGTATCAACTATTTGTTCAAAATATTCATTTGTCAATCTTTTCTCCGGTACATAGCTTCCTGTTGCAATTATACCGGCATGCTTATTCAGCATTTTCAATACTATCAGCCCCTATTTTAGATATTTCCTCTCTAATAATATTTAGGCAATTGTTGTCATAAAGAAGCTTTGCTTGTCTGACTGCATTTTTGAATGCTTTTCCATCTGAGC
>JAQZBM010000204.1 GCA_029238945.1 Clostridia bacterium | reverse complement strand
GAAAGGCTGTATATGAATGCCACGGAATAAGTGTACTTATTCCGTATTACAACCGGAGTAGCGTAGTAGAATGTTCTGTTGGGTTTGGTGCTTATAAAATAGGCGCTGTTTTTCTGGAAGGTTTGCGCCACCTCAGGGCGTACCTTTGAGTTTTCATCAATGATGTTTTCGGAATCTCCCAAAAGCTCATTGCCATAGAAAATCTGTACTCTGCACTTTACCGTTCTCTCCAAAAAGGCAGCAATATAGTCGGCATTTGATTCCATAAGGCTGGGAACATCAAAAATGCTCCTTGCATTGTTGTTTACGTACTGCTCTATGTAGACAGCAGCGTATTCTCCCTGACCTTCCAGGTACTGAAGACGGGTATAAAGATTAAAGTTGTCCGTAATGCTTGAAATTACTATACCCAATACAATAAGTACAATTACTATGGTAGAAATGTTCAACAGAATTATCTTTTGCTTCAGCTTCATAGCATAGCCTCAAATTTATAGCCGATGCCGAATATAGTTTTTATGTATGGGTTGTATTTGCCGAGCTTTCTCCTAAGACGCTGAACGTGCATGTCCACAGTTCTGCTGTCACCGATAAATTCATATCCCCATACAAGCTCCAGAATGTTCTCTCTGGAGAAAACCTTTCTCTCGTTCTCACAGAATAGGAGGAGGAGATCGAACTCCTTTGGAGTAAGAGAAATTTCCTGTTCATCGATGTGAACTATTCGTTCCGTAGTATTTATCGAAATAGTGCCTACTATTATGTTTGTGTCATCCTTGACATTATATTTGTCTACTCTTCGAAGAATGGTCTTTATCCTTGCAAGCAGCTCTCTGCCATCGAAGGGCTTGGTTATATAGTCGTCGGCTCCCAGCTCCAGACCATATAGCTTATCCTTTATATCATTTTTGGCTGTAAGCATGATGATTGGTATATTGAGGCTCTGTATAGTCTTGCAGACCTCAAAACCGTCCAAATCAGGAAGCATTATATCCAACAGAATCAAGTCAGGGTTAACTGTCTGTGCATATTTTACAGCTTCCTTACCGCTGTAGCAGGTAATTGTTTCAAAGCCTTCCAGCTCAAGATTTATCTTTATAAGGTCAACTATTGCAGGTTCATCATCTACAATTAATATTTTCATGAAAACACCGCCTTTTTTCACAAAATACACTTTATATTATTTTACCATTAAACCTTTGCTGTTGCACATATAAATTGAAGGATGGAGAAGCATAAGCTTAACATATGCTCCTCTTAAACTCTTCCTTGATTTTGCTTAACAGCTCTTTGTCCGTAATCACATCGTACCCTGTAAGAGCAAGGGCTGCAGCGCCTTTAACCAATGCATCATGGGCGGTGTCTGCCAATGTGGCATCCCTAAACTCTGTGGTATGAGCTACCAGAGGTTTAGCTGCTGATATTCCGATGTACGGATGTATTGCGGGCACTACATTGCTGACATTTCCCATATCTATTGAACCGTAGCTGGAGCGTGCCGGTTCAATAGCCTTAATGCCGATAAATCTTAGGTTATCACTGAAGGCTGCTGACAGAGTCTGATTTGTATTCATGTCGTCATAGGAAAGCTCATAATTGCTTATTTCTAATTGGGCTCCTGTCATTAGGGCAGCCCCTCTTGCGATATCTTTAACCCTTTCCACAAGCTCCTTGAGGTATTTCTTCTTGCCTGCCCTTACGTAGAACTGTGTGATAGCTCTGTCGGGTATTATGTTGGCAGCCTTTCCTCCTTCTTTAATAATGCCGTGTATGCGTGCATCCGGCGTGATATGCTGTCTTAATGCGTTTACACCGTTAAAGGTCATTATTACAGCATCCAGAGCATTTATTCCTTCGTGGGGAGAAGCCGCAGCATGACTGGATTTACCCTTAAAGTCGAACTGGATAGCATCCATAGCCAGTGAAGCACCGCTTTCGGAGGTTTTATCGCCTGGGTGCAGAATCATGGCAGCATCTATATCGTTGAATATGCCTTGTTCTGCCATAGCAACCTTAGCACCATTTGTCTCCTCAGCAGGGGTGCCGAGAACCACGACTCTGCCGCCAGTTTCATCAAGAACCTTGCTCAAGGCGGCAGCCGCACCAACGCTCATTGTACCTATCATATTGTGGCCACAGCCGTGGCCTATTCCGGGCAGAGCATCATATTCGCAAAGGTACGCAATGCTGGGTCCCGGCTTTCCACTGTCGTATACAGCCTTAAAGGCTGTTGGTATGCTGCAAACCGCAGTTTCTACCGAAAAGCCATTGCTCCCAAGAAAGGAAGTAAGCTTCTCCATGGCTTTAAATTCATTGTTTCCAAGCTCGGGATTACAGCATATAAAATCGCTCATTTCAAATAGATTTCTACTTAAGGCATTTACCTCTTTTATTATATTGTTCTTCATAATTAACCTCCGGAAATATGATGTGTCTTATAGATATATTTATTTTATATTATCTTAAGCGGATAGTTTATGCAACCTTAAGGCAGAGGGGAAAACAGATGCATATTTTATATAGAGTTTACAGAAAAATAAAAGTGATGCTTTGAAGAGCCAAAATGTTTTTAAGAATTTTCTAACTTTGTCGTATAATATTTGTTATGATATAATATTTACTAAATGATTGAAAGAGAGGGGATTTTTAGTGGCAAACAAGAGTACATCAATACCGAAGAGAAGCGAGATTCCTGATGAATATAAATGGAAGCTTGAAGACATTTATTCAAACAATGACCTGTGGGAAAAGGATTTCGCAGAAGTAAAGAGCTTAGCTTCCAAGCTTGGACAATACAAGGGCACATTGGCTGAAAGCTCGGATAATCTGCTCAAGTGCCTGGATGCCAGTGCAAAAACCAGCAGATTATTTGAAAAGGTCTATGTATATGCTCAGATGAGAAGTCACGAGGACAGTGCCAACAGCTTCTATCAAAGCTATGCGGACAGATCCGATTCCTTATCTGTTGAAGTATCCAGCGCCGGCTCTTTTGTGGTGCCTGAAGTGCTTGCAATTCCTGATGAAAGACTGGCAGGCTTCATCAAGGAAAATGAGAAATTAGCCTTCTATAAGAAGTATATAGATGAAATAGTCAGGACTAAGTCTCATGTGCTGAATGCCAGCGAAGAGCAAATAATGGCTATGTCCGGCGAAATGGCAAATGCTCCGGGCAGCATTTACAGTATGCTGAACAATGCTGATATAAAGTTCCCTATAATTAAGGATGAAAAAGGCAATGATGTAGAGTTAACAAAGGGAAGATTTATTCAGCTTATGGAGAGTACAGACAGAAGAGTTCGAAAGGACGCTTTTGAAGCCTTTTATACCACATATAAGAAACAGAGAAATACTTTGGCATCATTGCTGAATTCACAGGTTAAAGCGAATATTTTCAATGCAAAGGTAAGGAAGTACGGCTCTTCAAGAGAATCCTATCTTTTCCCTGATAATGTACCTGAATCTGTATATGATAACCTCATACAGGCAATGCATGACAATATGCACTTGATGCACAGATATATGAAGCTTCGCAAACAGATGCTGAGTTTGGATGAGCTGCACATGTATGATGTATATACTACCATGGTTAAGGATGCCAAAATGGATATAAGCTATGAGGAAGCAAAGGAGACTGTTAAGAAGGGGTTAGCAGTCCTGGGCGAGCAGTACAGCAAGGATTTGGCAAAGGGCTTTACATCAGGCTGGATAGACGTATATGAAAACGAAGGCAAGAGGTCAGGGGCTTATTCGTGGGGCTGCTACGATTCTCATCCTTATGTGCTTCTGAACCATACTGAAACAGTAAACAATATGTTCACATTGGCACATGAGATGGGTCATGCGCTGCACAGCTTCTACTCCGATGCAAATCAGCCTTATTTGTATGCTCAGTATAAGATATTTGTAGCTGAGGTTGCTTCAACTTTGAACGAAGCGCTGCTTATGGACTATTTACTGAAGAATACTACCGATAAGACCAAAAAGATGTATCTTCTGAACTACTACATGGAGCAGTTCAGAACAACTGTTTACAGACAGACAATGTTTGCAGAATTTGAGAGAATCATACACGCTAAGGCGGAAGCGGGAGAATCTTTGACTGCTGATGTGCTGTGCCAAATTTATCATGATCTGAATGTACAGTACTATGGACCGGACATGATAGTTGATGAGCTTATAGACATGGAGTGGTCAAGAATACCACACTTCTATACCAGCTTCTATGTTTACAAGTATGCAACAGGCTTCTCAGCTGCAACATCAATTGCTCATAGTATAATAAATCAAGGAAAGCCTGCTATAGACAAATATCTTGAGTTTCTAAAGAGCGGCGGCTCAGATTATCCGATTGAGCTGTTGAAGATTGCAGGTGTAGATATGAACACTCCTGAGCCTGTGAACAATGCGCTTAAGGTATTTGAGAATCTTCTAAACCAAATGGAAGAGCTGATAAAGTAATATACACTGATGCAAGGGCAGGTATTCAGCCTGCCCTTATTTAATAGCCCCTTGCAAAGCAAATCCTATTTAACAATAAACACTGTAAATGAGGTGCAGAATGGAGAATACATACTTAGGAATATTAAGAGGTAAGATGCTTCCTATGGAAATAAGCGCTCAAATGCTTTTGAAGGGAGCAGAGGACAAGGTATTTTACTTGGAGACAAAGCAAATGTCAGGCTATACAACTAAAATCACACTGCTGAATGCCTTGAAGACTGTAAGAGAGCAGGAACCGCAGAATGAGCAGCTGGCAGTTCTGCTTGAAGAGTTAAAGAGTATAAAAATTGATGACGGCTATGAGCAGGCAGCGCCGAAGGTTGAACAGGGTCAGCCGCTGCTTGGCTGGCTGGGTATAGAATAATATAAAGCGGCAATTGAGGGATGACACGAAGGTCATCCCCTATAATACATTGCCGCTTTATATTATTCTTTTTGCATAGAACTCTATGTTTTCCTTAGCCAGCTTTTCTTCCCAAATCATTTGCAGCAAAGCCAGCTCTTCTGAATAGTCTGTTTTTGCTTCATCCTTATCATATTCAAGGTTCTCAAGAATGTCTATAGTGAAATTCTCAGAACCGAACTCATTCCATTCCTTCTGCAGCTCTTTGTATGGATGCATGCCTGATTCCAGTCTGACTTTAGCACCGTTCATCACACCTCTTAAATCCGGTGTTGCCTGAATATAGCATTTGTTATTGACCTTTGAACGGATTAT
>JAQZBM010000014.1 GCA_029238945.1 Clostridia bacterium | reverse complement strand
ATTAAGTGAGGATAGAAAATGAGAATATTGTATGTCGTTTCTAGGCCATTAGAGATTAATACCTCATCCTCGATAAGAAACAGAGCCACAATAGAAGGCCTTTTGGCATTGGGTAATAAAGTAAATTTAATTACAACTGAGTTTGATAAAAACCATTCAAATTATGATGATTCAATATTAGATAACAACTTATTAAGTAAGGGTCTCAAAATAAAATACTTAAAATTAAGCGGAGTTCAAGAAGTAGCAAAGGTTATAAGGAGGTATAAGTTTTTAAAACCGCTTAAAGAGCTTGCTTCAATAATAATATCAAAGTTTGAAATATACGATAATTTAAAGGATATTGCAGATTATGCTTTAAAGACCAATATTATTGATGACAGGTATGACCTTATTATCTCATCATCTGATCCGAAGTCTTCGCATTTGTTTGTATGCAAAATGTTTGAAAATAAACTGCTCAAGGATATACCCTGGATTCAAATATGGGGTGATCCATTCCTAAAGGATATTTCAAATAGCAATAGGTTTCTCAACTCAAAAATTAAGAAAGAAGAAAACAGACTTCTAAGGTATGCAGATAAGATTATCTATGTTTCTAGCATAACCTTACGGGAGCAGAAAAAATTATACCCTCAATATTCGATGAAAATGTCTTATGAGCCGGCACCTTATATAAAGCAAGAGTTATATCCAATTGATAATGAGACAAAGGAATCAATTACATTCTTATATTGCGGCGACTATTCATCAAATATCAGGAATATCAAGCCTCTATATGAATGCATTAAAGCTGCCAACCATATGTTAACAATTTGCGGCAGCAGTGATATAAAGCTTGCAAGCACAGAGAACATTAAAATATATCCGCGAGTCAGCTTCAAAGAAATCAAAGAATTAGAAAGAAAATGTGATGTACTCATTCATTTGAGCAATATAGAAGGGTCACAAATACCCGGAAAAATATATCAATATTCCGGAACTAATAAACTTATCCTTTTTATTCTTGATGGTGAGATAGAGGCACTTGTCAATACATTTTCGCAATATGGCCGTTATATTTTTTGTCAGAACAATATTAGTGATATAAGTACTGCTATACAACAAATATACAATGGCATGTATGATTCAACAAAATTTATCGTTGAAGATTTTCAGGCTCGGAAAATTGCAGATGGAATAATTAGACTGCATTAGAGCAAGCAGGGTGTATAGTCTTACAGCAGGGGTGTTTGTATGGTAAATTGGATAGTACTTTTTTTGTATAGCCTATTGTTTTTTGTAGCTGTTTGTAATGTTATTGCTCAATATAGCAGGAGAAAGATAATAAATGCATTTATGTGTTTTCAATCAGCATTTATTCTATATTATATTTTTATTCCGATTGTGGTTAATATTTATATAAAAATTAGTCCTGGACAATTAGATGGGTTTACTCAAACTATCAGCCATGCAGATTCTTATGATGTAATAAACACTTGCATTTATACTATGATAGCATACTCAATAATATTATTTACATATTATACAAAAAGGCCGTCAACGACATTGGATTTTGACCTATATATTGCAGAAAACCTTTCAGAAAACCAAATAGACTATTGGGAGAAAAGAATCTGCAGTATCGCTGTCGCGGCAGGGATAATAACGTTGATAATCGGAGTTGCAGCTGAGCTGTACATAGTAAACAGCTTGGGTGGAATATTAAAAGCTCTAGCGATGGGAGACAGGCTGCGAGCCTTTGGAAGCGATAGAACTTACTATTTACCCCAGAATAGACTTTTTATTTTGATATTGATGGTTAGTCCACTTGCATCAACTTATTTTTTTGCTTATGCATTAAGAATTTATAGACGCTTTAGTTTATATTTGCTGCTTATATTATCCTTCATAGCAAGCACCTTCTATCTTATATTTAATGCAGGGAGATTAGGGATATTTCTATACATTTCAACTTTTCTAATAGATTATGTATATAGAAAATCCAAGCATCCTTTTGGTTTTGTTGGACTGCTCCTGATTTTAGGAGTATCTTTACTGGAAAGACTAGACGATTTGTTCTTCTATCTTAGCTATGGATATATAAAATTGAGCTCACCAGGTATTATTTCAATAATAAATGAATTTTCTTTTCCGTATCTGAATTTGCTAAATGCATTTAAAATTAATGAAATATATGGGCTTAGGTGGGGAGTTGATTTCGTATCATGGGTTATTAATATCGTACCTACACGAATCTTAGAAATATTCGGACTTACCAAGGTTACAAGTCAATACATGTATATAACTGAATATTACAGTAGAATATCAACTGCTTCAGGAGGCATCCCGACTGACCTCCTGACTTTAGGGATCAGGCAATTTGGAGTTTTTGGCATTTTGGTAGTGAGTGTAATGGGTTCACTATTGTGCAAATATATCGATAAACTAATTGATAAAATGTATTGGAAAAGATTTGCTTTTATAGCACTGAGAATATCTTCGATTATGTTTATAGCAGTCGCGTATGCTGATTTAGATTCATTTATACGTAACAGATACGATATGCTGGTGATTCTTCTATTTTCTATTGCTGCAAGCAAAATAAAAATCCAGAAAAGCTTGAAAGTATAAGGTAGAGAAGCACATTATAAAATTTTTTTTAAGTAATACTGAAAGGTTAAGATTATGGTAAATAAAAGAATAATATTTTTACGTTCGAATCCTGTTGACCCTGATCCACGGGTTGAAAAAGAGGTTAATAGTATTGCCAAGGCAGGGTATGAAGTAGTGATTGTGGCATGGGATAGAAGTGCTAAATATAAATTAGAAGAATCTTATTTGAATCTGGAAACCGGCATGATTAGAATTTATAGATTTGGAATTCCTGCCTCCTTCGGTGGAGGGATTAAAAGTAATATGATACCCTTAACCTTATTCCAAATCAGATTATTTAAATGGCTTTATAAGAACCGTAATAACTATGATATTATTCATGCCTGTGACTTTGACACAGCCTTCACAGCCTTTCGAATTGCCAGGTTATTTAAAAAAAGGTTTGTATACGATATATTTGATTATTATGTGGAAGGCTTTGTGGTTCCGGCTATATTAAAAACACTTATTAGAAGTGAAGATAATAAAATAATAAATTCAGCAGATGCGGTAATTATTTGCACTGAGAAACGAAAAATGCAGATAGGAGAAACAAAGCCAAGACAATTGTTGGTAATACATAACACCCCGCCGAGAATTAATGAAGAATTAAAGAAACTTGATTTGAATAAGTCGAAAATTAAAATAGCTTATGTAGGAATATTGGTATATGGGAGATTTATTAAAGAGTTAGCTGACACCATAAAAGATAATATGGATTACGAATTGCATATAGGCGGCTTCGGAAAATATGAGAGATATTTTGAAGAGATGGCAACAAAATATGAAAATATTATATTTTATGGGAAGCTGCCGTATAGAAGAACATTGGAATTAGAAAACAGCTGCGATATTATGACAGCGATATATGATCCCGCAGATTCTAACCATTATTATGCAGCACCCAATAAATTCTATGAGGCTTTAATGCTTGGGAAACCTTTAATTATGGTTAAAAATACTGGTTTTGATGAGGTTGTTTCTCAAAATGAAATTGGCAGTGTAATTGACTATAATATTGAAAGTCTTGAAGCAGGTATAAGAAATCTGGTCAGACGAAGGTCGGAATGGCCGGAAATGTCAAGAAAAATGAAACAGCTGTATGAGAAAGAATATAGTTGGAATAGGATGGAAGAGAGGTTGATAAATTTATACAGAGTGTTGGAGGCTAAATAAAATGCATAGAGGAAAATCATGATAAGTGCAATAAGAAGTATTCTCTCTTCTCAATATTTCAAGCCAATTTCTCAACTGACGGCAGGGTCCTTCATAGCTCAGATTATTACTGTTGCAATCTCTCCTATTTCGACCAGACTATATACTGCTGAGCAGCTTGGAATATATACTTTGATTTTAACCTTTGTTTCAATGTTCGGACCAGTCATATGCGGGAAATATGATTTTGCAATTGTTGCTGCAGAAGATGAAAAAGAGGCTATGGAACTAACAGCCGGCAGTATGTTATTTTTAATAATCTTTCTGTTGCTTGTTGCTGCAGGGTACAAAATTTATCTGCCCATGAATCCAGTGATAATAGAAGAAATTGGCGGATTTGCTTATTTGTTGATTGTAATATTATTGCTTACAGGGCTTATTAACATTCTTACATCATATAATAACAGACATAAAGAATATAAAACTATAGCGTCTGTAAATGTTGTAAGAAGCTCGGCACAAAGCATAGGCTTAATTGCTTTCGGAGTATTAAAACTGGGATCAATAGGACTGCTTCTGTCACAGTTATTAGGCTGCTTTTTTGGATTGAAAAAACAAGGGGAACACTTATATAAAAACAGGCTGCTATTTAGGAAGGTGTGTTTAAACGACGTTAAAAATACTTTGATAAAGTACAAAAATCAACCGTTATTCAGTATGCCTGCGTATTTTATTAACTCTGCATCATACTCTATCCTAAATTTCTTTATCAGCAGCCTATACGGCATGGAGATTTTCGGATACTATTCTATGTCATATAGGATTTTGGGCTTACCTCTTACTTTGATAAGTATGAATGTATCCAAAGTGTTTTTTCAAAGCGCTTCAACAGAAAAAATTGAAAGCAGAGGCTATGATAAATCCTTAAGGCAAATTACACTTCTTCTTGTTTGCTTTTCTATACCAATGGTCGTGATTCTAATATTTTTAGGACCTTATTTGTTTGAGCTGGTTTTTGGAGAAGGCTGGTATATTTCAGGAGCTTTTGTCAGGATATTGGCGCCAATGTACGGAATAAGGATGATAGTTTCAGCGTTGACACCGGCATTGATTATTTCAGAGAAACAAAGACTGGAACTTCTAATACAGAGCTTGTTTCTAATAAGCTCAATAGGTTCATATGTTATCTGTAAATTTAGAGGCTTTGATATCAATAGTTTTCTTATACTAATCACTATAACTTATTCGATTATATACATTTTTTTCTATGCAGCTATATATAGATTAAGTAAGCAAATGCAGAATAAGACTAGAGAGGGGGAGGAAAAGTGATTAATGTTATTGGCTTAGGCTATATAGGTCTGCCCATTGCGCTTATGTTTGCCGCGCATGGGGTTGAGGTAGTCGGCACAGATTATAATCAGGAGCTTGTCAGAACTCTTCAGGCAGGAAATACTACTTTTGAAGAAAAGGACTTGGATGAATTATTTGCAGAAGCTGTATCAAAAGGTATTATTTTTTCAAAGGAGTATGTCAGCACAGATTTGTATATCATAGCAGTACCAACTCCCTATGACAAATTCACCAAGAAAATTGATACATCCTTTGTAGTTGAAGCAGTAAAAAATGTCATGGGAGTATGTCAAAAAGGTGCAACTGTCGTGATAGAATCAACTATTTCTCCAGGAACTATTGATAAGTTTATAACACCCCTTGTGGAGGCTGAAGGATTTATCATCGGAGAGGATATAAATCTTGTACATGCGCCGGAAAGGATTATTCCGGGGAATATGATATTGGAGCTTACGCAAAATTCACGTACTATAGGAGCTTATGATAGGGCAGCAGGGGAAAGGATAAAGGCACTGTATTCCTCTTTCTGTAAAGGGGAAATAGTGGTTACAGATATTCGCACTGCTGAGATGACAAAGGTAGTGGAGAACACCTACCGTGATATAAATATAGCTTTTGCCAATGAGCTCACAAAGATATGCCGTCACAACAATATTGATGTTTACGAGATAATAAAAATAGCCAATATGCATCCAAGAGTCAATATATTGCAGCCGGGACCCGGAGTCGGAGGTCACTGCATTTCCGTCGATCCATGGTTTCTGGTAGGAGATTACCCGGGGCTTGCCAATATCATACTGGCTGCAAGGAGAATTAATGATTCGATGCCGGAATATGTATTGGAAAGAGCTCATGAAGTTATGGAAGAAAAGGGCATTGCTGATTTGTCAAGAGTCGGACTGTACGGTTTGACATATAAGGAGAATGTGGATGATGTAAGAGAAAGTCCTACATTGCAACTTCTTGAAGCAATGAATAAACATCTGGCTGAGCCGCTAAAAACTTATGACCCATATATAAAGATTGATATGGTAAAGAATCAATACCACAACCTTGATAAATTCTTAAACGATATAGATATTGTCATAATAATGGTTTCGCACAATGAGATTAAGGAAAACATGGATAAATTAAGAGGTAAGGTTGTTTTAGATACCAGAAATGTCTGCAAGCTTGAAGGTACTTATAAATTATAAAATCAGAGCCGGCTGGGAATATAGATGAAGGCAGGCCTTAAATATAGCTGAATGGTGGATTGATGTCATATAGGCAGAATTAGCTGAGAATTATAGGTACTAGATATATGTTGATTAAATGTGAAGGGAGAAGCGGTAATGGAAGAGCTTGACTTGAGAATGCTTTTGCGGGTTTTTAGGAAACGTCTATGGATTATTGTCTTGATTACAATTCTTAGCACTGTGATAAGTGGGTTGGTAAGCCTTTATATATTAGAGCCGGAGTACGAAACCTATACTACTTTAATGATAGGAAGGCCTATGGACTATAAACAGGAAATGAAATATGACGATGTACTGCTGAACCAGAAGCTGGTATCCACTTATGGTGAAATTGCAAAGAGTAAGGTAGTGGCAAATGAAGTTTTATTTAACCTAAGACTTAATTTGACCTATGAGGAGCTGGGAGAGAAAATTGAAGTTAAGCTGGTGAAAGATACAGAGATAATAAAGATAATAGCAAGAGATAAGGATAGTGCAGCTGCAGCGCAGATTGCAAATGAGATTGCAAAAGTATTTATGAAGCATGTTGCAATAATTATGAAAATAGAAAACGTACAGGTTATTGACGTGGCAGAAGCCCCTATAAAGCCTAACAAGCCCAGAACAACGATGAATTTGGTTATCGCATCGGTTTTAGCATTCATGCTAAGCATATTCGCGGTCTTCATATATGAATACTTTGACAATACCGTAAAAACACCTGAAGATATAGAAAAGAGCATCGGTCTGCCTGTTATAGGAATTGTGCCTAAGGTTACATATCAGTGAAGGGAGCTTATCTGATGAATGAAGATATAATTATGAGACATAATGACCCCAAATCTATTGTTAGAGAAGCCTATCGTACCATAAGGACAAATATTCAGTTTTCAGCTATTGATAAGGCTCTGAAAACTATAGTTGTAACAAGTTCAATTGAAGAAGAGGGCAAGACCACAGTTTCAATTAATCTTGCTTACTTTATCTCTGAAAGTGATAAGAGAGTCATTTTGATAGATAGTGACATGAGAAGACCAATGGTACATAATGTATTTGAACTTCCGAATTTATCGGGATTAACAACTGTTTTGACTGAAAATATAGATTATAGGCTGCTTATACAGCCTATTAATAATGAAAAGCTGGATATACTGACTTCCGGCCCTATACCTCCCAATCCACCGGAGCTTTTGGGTTCAAAGCGGATGCAGTTGTTTTTGGAAAGGCTGAAGGAAGATTATGATATGGTTATTTTAGATTCACCGCCAGCTGGCCTCGTAACAGATGCAGTAGTTTTATCTTCAATTGCAGACGGTACCATCCTGGTATGCGCGGCCGGTAAAACAGAGAGTACAGTAATTAAGACTACCAAGCAGGCCTTGGATAAAGTAAATGCCAATATAATAGGGGTTGTAATGAATAAAGTGCCTCTTAAAAACAGCAAATATTACAGTTACTATTAGCATTAATAGACAACTGAGACTGACAGCCAAATTTCAGAATAGGGGAAAAGCGATGTATGACATACACAGCCATTTATTACCTGGGGTTGACGACGGGGCTGCAACTATTGAGGAAGCTGTAGAGATAACATATGCTGCAGAAAAGGCAGGGGTTAAGGCTATAGTCTGCACCCCTCATTTTATGGGTGACAGCTATAAAAGCAGTGCAGCCAACAATTTGTCAATGCTGAGTTGCTTAAGAGAAGCTGTAGAGCAGAAGGGAATAGGCATAGAGCTGTACCTGGGCAATGAAGTCCATATAAATCCTGAAATCATAAAGCTTCTTGATGCAGGCATTATAAGTACTATCAATAATTCCAGATACATACTTATTGAGCTGCCTGTACTTAGCAAGCCCATATTTACTGATGATATATTGTTTAAGCTTAGGCTTAGGGGACTGGTGCCTGTAATAGCACACCCGGAGCGTTATGTATGGGTGATGAGAAAGCCTAAGGAGTTAAGCGAAATAATTAGAATGGGATGCTTAATACAACTAAATATCGCCAGTATAAGCGGCTGCTATGGCGATGCTGCAAGAAGAGCTGCTAAGGCTCTGCTGAGGGAAAATTCAATACACCTGTTAGGCTCTGACAGCCATACTTCAACGAAAATATATGACAGCTGCAAAGCTGATCTGAGGCTTCTGAAAAAGCTTTCCTCAGAATACAAGGTGGGACGGATAATTGAAAATACTGAAGCTGTTGTATATAATCAAGTCATTTTATAGAATACTAGTCTTGAAGCAGCTCTGAAATAGACTCCAAATCTTCTTCATCGATAATTTCATACCATATGCCATTGCTTTTCTCCGATGCAGTATTTAAAGTATAAAACTCAAACTGCAGGGATTCTAACTTTTTAAGCTCTTCAATGTGGTTCATTATGAAGAAAATATCCATATCTGAATCAGAGTTCTTTGCAACCAATAATGCAAGCTTTGGCAGCTTGGCAATATTTTCCGGCTTCAGTACGCTTGAAGCGAGAGATGATATAACCTCCTGCTGCCTTTTTATTCTCCCGAAATCACCTTCAATGTCGTGTCTATACCTTACATATGCCAGTAGGTCATCACCCTTTAGAATATTTGGGCCCTTCTTTATAAATATTTCATTACCTTCTTCAAAGTCCTTCTCTGCATTAATTTCTACCCCGCCTAAGGTATCTATAACATTTTTAAAGCCTTCAAAGTTTATGTGAATATATCTGACATTTTTCACGTCGAAAAGCTCTTCAAGTACGCTTACCTGGAGCTTGGCCCCGCCAAAGGCATAAGCGGCATTAATTTTATTTTTGCCTTTACCGGGAATCGGGACCTTGCAGTCTCTGGGCACTGAAACAATGATAACCTTGTTTACTTCCGCATTGTATTTTATAAGCATTATTACATCACTTCTGGATATTTCATTTGCCCTTTCATCAGTACCAAGCACCGCCAGCAGGAAATCCTCATTACCGGCAGTATAATCAGCCGCCCTATTTATAAATGTTTTATAACATGGCTGAATTTCATGGATATTTGACTGAAGAACTGTATTATCAGCGCCTGAGAATATAGCTAAAGCACCAAGAACTAAAGAAAGTGCTAAAGCTATGATAACCGCACAGTATTTTTTCATAATCTGTAACCTCCGATAAGATATCATATGCAATATTTAAGAACATGCTGATATATTATATTTGAGGTTAAAAATTATAGTACGCCAATCTTTCATATGAGTACTCTGAAAACGTCACCAAACTATAAGCATCAGAGGGTGTTTTTTTATTAACAAGACCTAACTATTCACTATACACTAATCTTTCGGTAAAATATATATTATCAAATGATATTCAGATAATACGATATAGATACTTTTATTTCATATATAACTATCATTGACTAATCGCTGAGGGAGGATAAAATGAGGAAGGTACTTACAACCTGTGGATATTGCGGTACCGGATGCAATTTCTACTTGAACGTTGAAGATAATGAGATAGTCGGAGTCACTCCTAAAAACGACCATCCCATAAGCAAGGGGAAGCTGTGTGTCAAGGGCTGGCAGGGTCACAGCTTTGTTCATCATAAAGACAGGCTGAAGAAGCCTTTGATGAGGCAGTCGGACGGCAGCTTCAGCGAGGTTTCTTGGGAAACCGCCTATAGTTATATAGGTTCAAAGCTAAAAAAGATAATTAAGGAAAAGGGCTCAGAGGCTGTCGGAGTGTTATCCTCGGCAAGATGCACCAACGAAGAGAACTATCTTATGGTGAAATTTGCAAGGTCAGTGCTTCGCACAAACAACATAGACCACTGTGCACGTCTTTGACATAGTCCTACAGTGGCTAGTCTGGCCACAGCATTTGGAAGCGGCGCTATGACAAACTCAATAAATGAGCTGGAGGATTCAGAGGTTATTTTTGTCATAGGCTCAAATACCACAGAGCAGCATCCAATAATTGGGATGAGGATCATGAATGCCGTAAAGAAAAAGGGAGCTAAGTTGATTGTAGCAGACCCAAGAAAAATACCTTTGGCTGAGTATGCGACAGTCTACACACCCATAAAGCCGGGAACAAATCTGGCATTCATAAATGGGATTTTAAATGTAATCATCAGTGAGAACCTGATGAATCAAGAGTTTATAAAGAGCTCCACAGAAGGCTTTGAGGAGCTTAGGGCATCAATAGGTAAATACATGCCTGAGGCTGTTACCTCCATTACCGGAGTTCCTGAGGATACAATAAGAGAAATTGCCAGGCTGTATGCCAAGGCAAAGACTGCCTCAATAGTATATGCCATGGGGATAACCCAGCATGTGACAGGGACTAAGAATGTCGGTGCCTTGGCTAATCTTGCTCTTTTAACCGGACAGGTGGGAAGAGAAGCAACGGGAGTAAATCCCCTGAGGGGGCAGAACAATGTACAGGGAGCCTGCGATATGGGGGCGCTGCCGGATGTGCTTCCGGGTTATCAGGACTTGGACAGCCAAGCTGCACAGGAGAAATTTGCAAAGCTTTGGGGAGAAGGCTTCGCATGGGGAGAAGGAAAAAGCCTCGGCGAAATGATAGAGGGAGCCTATAATGGAGAAATGAAAGCCTTATTTATAATGGCTGAGAATCCGATGCTGTCGGACCCCAATCTGGAACATGTGAAGAAGGCACTGGAGAACCTGGAGCTTCTGGTGGTTCAGGATATATTTCTGTCGGAAACTGCTAAGCTTGCCCATGTGGTTCTTCCCGGAGCAAGCTTCATGGAGAAGGACGGTACCTTCACAAATACTGAGAGAAGAGTTCAAAGGGTAAGGAAGGCACTGGTGCCTATGGCTGAAAGCAAGGCGGACTGGGAAATCCTCTGTGGCTTGATGAAGACTATGGGTTATAGTGCGGAATATTCTTCACCTGCTGAGATTATGGAGGAAATAAGAGCCTTAGTTCCAAGCTATGGAGGAATTACCTACCAGCGGCTTGAAAAGGAGGGACTTCAGTGGCCCTGCCCAGATATCAATCATCCCGGAACCAAGTTTTTGCACAAGGGTGGATTTGTTAGAGGACTTGGAAGGTTTACTGTAAATGAGTATGTTGAGTCAACTCAGCAGCCTAGCGAGGAGTACCCCTTCATATTGACCACGGGCCGTATTCACCACCATTACCATACCGGGACAATGACGAGAAGAGCCTGGGCGCTGGACAGAGAGCATCCTGAGGGTTATATGGAGATTTGTCCGCAGGATGCTAAAAAGCTTGGACTGAGACAAGAGGGTATGGTTAAGGTAAGCTCTGAGATAGGGGAGATATCAATCAAGGTCAAGATAACTGACAAGATAACTCCAGGGGTTGTATTTATTCCCTTCCACTTTGGCGAGGCAGCGGTAAATAAGCTGATAGGTCAGCACCATGACCCTGTAGTTCAAATTCCGGAGTATAAGGTTTGTGCTGTTAAGCTGGAGGGAGTGAGATGATGTATATACTTAAAAAGGATAATTTACGAGCTTTCATAAGCGCCTTGGCCGGGGAAGGGACTGTTTTTACACCTCAAAGGGAGGAGGGCCAGGTTATGCTGCTCCCATATAATGAGGATAGCTTTACCATGGACTATACAAATTTTGCCTTCCCTGTTAAGGAGCATTTGTTCAAGCAGAAGGAAATTCTCTTCAGTTGGGAAAGCAAGGATGGAGATATTAATGTTGAGACACCGGGAAACATAAATGCAGGCAGACATGTGTACTTTGGAGTAAGACCTTGTGATGTCTATGGCATCAGGTATATGGATAAGTTTTTCCTGGAGGGCTATAGGGATGAGTTTTATGGGAGGAACAGGGCTGCAGCCATAATTATAGCGGTAAACTGTACAGAAGCAGGAGAAAATTGCTTTTGCAGCTCTCTGGGTACAGGGCCCTTTGCGGAAGAGGGCTATGACTTGCTTTTTACTCCAATTGACAGTGATTATATTGTGGAGGCTGGTACTGAGAAGGGAAGGCAGCTTGTTGAATTGGCAAAAAGCCTTCTTATCGAAGCTGGTGGAGAGCTTTTAGCACAGAAGGACAAAATTAAGAGAGAAGCCCTAAGCACATTTACAAACAAAATAAAGGATATAAATGTAAGCGGCGTACTGGAAAAAAACTTTGATAACCCATTGTGGCAAGAGCTTTCAAAGGACTGCATTTCTTGCACAGGCTGCACAAGTCTATGTCCTACCTGCACCTGCTTTAATGTAGTAGAGGAGAGCAAGGGCTCCGGCAGCGGCTGCAGGGTCAGATATTGGGATTCCTGCCAGAGCGATTCCTTCACAAGGAATGCAAAGAACCACAACCCAAGAAGCAAGGAAGCAAGAGTAAGATACAGGATTTATGATAAATTTGAATATATAGAGGATAAGTTTGGAATGAAGGGCTGTACCGGCTGCGGCAGATGTATAAACGTGTGCCCTGCAGCAATTAATATTGTGGAGATAATCAATAAGCTGGCAGACTGCAGCTTAAATGTTAAGGATTGTGAGGGTAAGTAATGGAGAAGCATAATGGTGGGGAGCGCTGTGAAAATATTTACCTGCCTCAGGTGGCGGTTATTAAGGAAATTATTGAAGAAACCAGAAATATCAAGCGATTTATCCTCCAATATGAGGACAAGTCTCTCCATGAGGAATATAAGCGTGATGGACAATTCTTCGAGATAACAGTCTTTGGAGTTGGTGAAATAGCTATATCCATACCCTATTCACCAAGCAGGAAGGATAGCTTTGAATTTTGCATAAAAAAGACCGGCAAGGTGACAAACGCTATTCACAACATGAAGGTTGGAGATAAGGTAGGACTAAGGGGTCCTTTTGGGAAGGGCTTCCCTTATGAGGAGTTCAAAAAACGGGATGTGCTGATTATTGGCAGTGGAGTGGGCCTTGCACCGGTAAGGCCTATGATACTCAGGATTCTGGAAAACAGGGAAGAGTTTGGGAAGGTTGTCATAATAGGAAGCGCATTAACCTATGAGGACTTGATTTATAAAGAAGATTTAATTTCCTGGAGTAAGGTAGAGGATGTTGAGATTCTGTATGCTCTGAACAAGCCTACCTCCAAGGTTGCAGCCCATGCGGGATATATTAACGATTTACTGACGGACCTAGAGCTTGACTGGTCAAACTCCTCTGCAATAATTTGCGCCTCTCCACGTAGGATAAAGGCTATTTCAAAGGATTTGCTGAAGCAGGGTATGAAGGGGACGGATATATATACCTCATTGGAAACTCATATGCGGTGCGGAATAGGCAAATGTGGACATTGCAAGGTAGGCAGCAAGTATATGTGTGTTGACGGACCGGTCTTCAACTATGAGGAAATGCTTGAGCTTCCTCCTGAGTTTTAGAGATTTGGAGGATAGATGTATGGCAAACAGCAAAACAGCAGTTGAGGCAGTAAAAGTGAACAATGGAGTTAAACAGTTTGAAAGTGATGAAATTGCAGTAGAGCAAGTATTGAACATATATATCAACAAAGAGCTTTATGCTTCTCTTATGTGTACTCCAGTTGAAAAGGTGGAGCTGGCAATCGGCTTTTTGTTTGCTGAGGGAGTAATAGCTTCTATGGATGATGTTTTGAGTATAGTTGAACTGCATGAAAGTATAGTATGTGCAGCCTTGAATTATGAGCCGGAGGATTCTTCACGCAAGCGCAAGGCTTTGACATCGGGATGCGCCAAGGGAAACGTAGACTTGGACATTCTTGAGGGGCAGGGCATAAGTCCGGTGAAAGACAGCTGTGATTATCAAGCTGGCTTCATTTTGAATATGATGAGAGAATTCAATCATAAATCCGAGCTTTTTAAAGAGACCGGAGGCGTGCACAGCTGTGCCATATGCAACAGCGGCGGCATTGTTTTATTTTCAGAGGATATTGGCAGACACAATGCTTTGGATAAGGTCATCGGAAAAGCACTTCGCAATAATATGGAGCTGAAGGATAAGCTGCTGATGACAACCGGAAGGATTTCCTCCGATATAGCTGTAAAAGCAGCAAGGGCGGGAATACCTATTATAGTCTCTCATTCAGCTCCCACAGATATGGCAATAGAAATTGCAAAGAGAGCAAATATCACCATAGCAGGCTTTGCCAGGGGCAGCAGAATGAATATCTACTGCGGCAGCCATAGGATTAAGCTGTAAACATAAGCTTTGTAAAAAATCTGTGATAGAGAATGTATCACAGATTTTTTTTCTGCATAGGAATTAGAGCATCTGCTGCAATATATACTAGATTTCCTGCACTTATGGTAGAAATGTTAACACTTGACAAGATATATAGCCGATGATATTATGAAGTAAATGGTATACCAAATACCGAATACCACATACCAAATGCCAGAAGAATGGATATCGGTAGAGCTTTAATTTAGCAATTTAAGTAATTGCAAAAAAAGTAGGGGGATGATGAAAATAAGAGTAAGTGCAATCCAAATGGATATGGAATTTGCAAACCCGGACAAGAATTATCAAAAGGCAGAAGAACTTATTAGATTAGCTGCAAAAGAGAAGCCGGACACTATAGTTTTACCTGAAACCTGGAATACAGGTTTTTTCCCCGAGAAGAACATAAAGGAATTATGCGATAAAGACGGACAGCGAACTAAACAACTGCTTTCGGCACTATCAAAGGAGCTGTCGGTAAATATTATCGGAGGGTCTGTTGTAAACGAAAAGGGGGGAGATATATACAATAGTTCGTACATATTTAACAGACAAGGAGAATGCATAGCGGAATATGACAAGACACATCTATTCTCATTCATGCATGAAGATTACTACTTCAAAAAGGGCGGCAAAACAACAACCTTTGAGCTTGACGGAGTAAAATGCGGAATAATAATATGCTATGATATCAGATTCTTAGAGCTTGTACGTACATTAACCCTCCAAGGAATCAAAATACTTTTTGTTGTAGCTCAGTGGCCTGTACCTAGACTAAAGCATTGGGAGACATTAAACCTGGCACGCGCTATTGAAAATCAGATTTTTTCAGTATGTGTAAACTCATGCGGTACAGCAGGTCAGACAGTATACGCCGGACATTCGGCGCTTATCGATCCTTGGGGTGAGATTATAGCCAAGGCATCAGGTAAGGAAGAAATAATAACAGGCGATATTGACCTGGCGGTAGTTGATAAAATCAGAAACACTATAAATGTTTACAATGATAGGAGACCTGAATTATATAAGATAGATTAGTGGGGGTTAACGAATGAGAAATATAGATTTTAAACTTACAAAGCTATCGGGAGAAGAAAATTTATCAGTTAACTATGATGAGCTATTAGTTATAGGTTATGCCGGAAGAAACAGGGAAAAAATCATGGAGCATATAAAAGAGCTGGAGGAACAGCTTGGAGTGCCGGCGCCTAAGAACATACCGACAATATTTGAATGTTCACATGAGGTATTGACACAGGAAAAAGATATAAAGTTTGTCGGCGGCAAAACCTCAGGAGAAATTGAGTATGTAATAGTGCTGATAGACGGTAGGATATATATCGGCCTTGGAAGCGACCACACAGATAGAGAACTGGAGAGTGTCAGCGTTCCAAAGTCAAAGCAGGTTTGTCCAAAACCTATAAGCACAGAGGTATGGGATTATAATGATTTAAAGGATCATTGGGATCAAATAAAGCTGGTCTCCTACCAAACAATTAATGGAGTTGAAGAGCAATATCAGGCAGGTACACTTGCTGATATCCTTCCGGTAGAAAAGATTCTAGCAGAGCTATATAGCAGAGTAGGCAGCATAAAAAACAGCATAATTTACTCAGGTACAGTACCACTCTTAAAGGGTTTTGCTTATGGGGAAAACTTTAGAGGCATGATGGTAGACGAGGTACTGAATAGAAGCTTAACTTTAAATTATAACGTTAACGTAATAAGTGAGGAGGAAAGATAAAATGAAAAAGATTATAAGTATAGTATTTATAGTAGTCATGTTATCCAGTCTCTTAGTAGGTTGTGCAGGAAGCGGCAATGAAGCAGGTGCGGCTCCGGACGGTAAAGCTGTAGAAATAAAGATAGCAACTGTTGGAAATGAAAATCACCAATCAACAATAATGGCTCAATTATTCAAAGAGGAACTTGAAAAGCTTTACAAGGGAAACGTTAAGGTGTCAATATACCCTAACGGTTCACTTGGCGGAGAGAGAGAAGCAGCAGAGGGTGTAAAGCTGGGAACAATCCAAATGACAGTAGTAACTTCAGATGGAACACTTCCTGCATGGGTACCTGATATCCAAGTTTTATCTATTCCTTACTTGTTCGAAAACAAAGAACAAGCCTTCAAGGTACTTGACGGTGTTATTTCAGAACAGCTGGGACCTAAGTTCGAAGAGCAGGGCTTCAAACATCTTGGATTTGGCGAGCTTGGCTTCAGACACTTCACAAACAATAAGAAGGAAATCAAAACAGCAGCAGATATGAAGGGCCTATCAATCAGAGTTCAAGAGGCACCAATTTGGTTTGCTTTGATGCAAAGCCTTGAGGCATCCGCAGTACCTGTATCCTTCAATGAGCTGTACACAGCATTGCAGCAAGGGATGGTTGACGGACAAGAAAACCCTATAGCTTCAATAGCTACTTCCAGATTTAATGAAGTACAAAAGTACTTGACACTAGATGGTCATACATATGCGGCAGTAAGTATGGTAATGAACAAGGGCTTCTACGACGGATTACCTGAAGATTTAAGAGCAGCAATAGATCAAGCAGCAAAAAATGCAGTTCCAAAACAGCGTGAGGCTATAGCTGCCAAGGAAGACGAATATATGAAGCAATTGAAGGACAGCGGTATGATAATAACAGAACCGGATAAGGCAAGCTTCGTTGAAGCAACTAAAGACTTATATAAGCTAGATGAAGTTAAAAAGCTGGTAGATCCAAAATTGGTTGAATTAGTGCTAAACAGCAAATAATCAATACAGTAAAATGCAGCAAGAGTGTTTGTGCCTTAGGGCTGCTCTCTTGCTGTACATCTCTTATATAAGGAGGGTAACTTAATGAAAACAGTTGATTCCATAATCAATGGCTTAGTTAAACTTGTAATGGCCGGCAGCTCGTTGATACTTTCTGTTGTAACTTTGCTGCAGGTTATAACAAGATTCATATTCAGTAATCCTATAGCATGGGGACAGGATGTTATTAGATTAAGCTTTGTATACTTAGTATTTTGGGGCGGAGCTTATTGTGTAAAAGCAAAGGAGCATTTAAATATAGATATTCTGCTGACATCCGTAAGTGTTAAAACTAGAAAAATCATGGAATTAGTTATCAATTTTATTCTGGCTCTATTCTTTATATTTATGATTTATTTCGGCATTATATTTATGCAATCGGGAACTACTCAAAAGGCACCATACTTAGCGATTCCTATGTCGCTTTATTATTTAGCTCTGCCTTCCAGCGCAGTATTAATGCTTTATTACCAGGTTCAAATAATAGTTGGACAGATAAAAGAGCTGAAGAAAAACAGTAATGCCGGAGGTGCACAAGCATGATTATAATATTGGCCTTATTTTTAGTATTTCTGTTAGGTGTTCCTATAGCTTTTTCTTTAGGTATGGTTTCACTTGGACAAATATTGATAGATGGGTTTCCTCCCCTGGTCGTTATTCAAAGAATGTTTACAGGTGCAGACAGTATAGCACTTACAGCAATTCCGCTCTTTATATTATCAGGTGCACTGATGTTTAGAGGCGGTATGTCAAAAAGAATTGTTAATTTTGCTGATTTACTGATAGGTCACATGCCAAGCGGACTGGCAATGGTTAGTATATTAGCCTGCATGTTCTTCGCTGCAATAACTGGATCGGCTATAGCGGCAACGGCAGCTATAGGCGGAATCATGATTCCCCTAATGGTAGAGAAGGGTTATCATAAAGAATTCTGTGCCCCGCTGTTGGCCTGCGGAGGGTCCATAGGACCAATTATCCCGCCGAGCATCCCACTGCTTATTTTTGGTGTAATGGCAAATGTAAGTGTAGCTAAACTGTTTATGGGCGGCTTTTTGCCTGGATTATTAATGGGTGCCGGATTGATGATATACAGTTATTTTATCGGCAAAAAGAGAAACTATATCGGCAGACCAGCCAGAGCACCTTTTAAAGAAGTGCTTAAAGCCGGTAAAGATGCTTTACTTGCATTATTAATGCCTGTAATAATTATCGGCGGAATAATGAGTGGCTTGTTTACACCGACTGAGTCCGGAACAATAGCGGTTTTCTATGCATTGATAATAGGAATGTTTGTTTATAGAGAGCTCGGCATTTCAGATTTGTGGCATGCATTGGCAGACAGTGCCAAATCAACCGGACAAGTATTGGTTGTAGTTGCATTTGCATCACTATTCACTTGGGTAATTACTGTAAATAACATACCGCAAGAGGTTAGTGCTTTCCTTAATGCGACAATCAGCAATAAGTATATGCTTCTATTGGTAATCAATATTATACTGCTGATTGCCGGTACATTTATTGATACAACCAGTGCTGTTGTAATATTTACACCATTGTTTTTACCGCTGGCGCAAATGTATGGAATAGACTTGATACATTTCGGCTTAATCATGGCTGTAAACTTAACAATAGGAATGTGTACACCTCCGTTGGGAGTATGTTTATTCGTATCAGGCTCAATAGCTAAGATATCATTGAAGGAACAGTTCAAGGATTTGCTGCCTATGATAGGAGTGCTGATTATAGTACTACTACTGGTAACATATATTCCTCAAATTGTACTTGTGGTACCTAATCTGTTTAGCTAGATAAGCGGAATACGTATCGTGCTATTTGAAGCATGTAAGTTGTTTAGCACGAAATATATAAATAAGCATAAAAATATACAAGACCGTGCAATATTGATTTGCACGGTCTTGTATATACTATTTGGAATATATTAAGCTAAAGTTCGATATGCAATTGAAAAAACAGGAAATATAGTATAAAATTATTATTAAATTATGGAAAATTTATCATAACGAAATGCTTAAGTTGGAGTGAAAGATCATGATAGAAAAACAATTAAGTTATAAGTATAAGGTTTATCAAAAAATAAAAGAAGATATTATAACAGGAGTATATTCTCAAGGAGAAGTGCTGAACGAAAGAAAACTGGCAGAAACCATGGGAATCAGCAGAACTCCTATTAGAGAAGCATTGCAGCTGTTAAGTACTGACGGCTGGGTTGTCAACGAAGTATACAAGGGTGCGGTAGTAAGGACCTTTGACATAAATTATGTCATGAACATTCAAAAGGTAAGGAAAGCATTGGAGATATTGGCTGTTGAAGATGCGGTACTTAATATAGATTCTCGGGGTATAAAGGATTTAGACAGTATAATTCTAAAACAGGAGAAATGTTTAACTAATTACAATCCGAAGGAATTTATGAAGCTGGACAGGGAATTTCATGAGAAGATATACAGCTACAGCCAAAATGATGTTTTGATAAGTCTGCTTATGAATATCAATGACATAATACGCTATTTTGGCATAAAGATACTGATGGTGCCTGAGCGAAATGTATACACTCTGGCTGAACACCAGGCTGTACTGGATGGAATGAAAGAGAAAGACAGCGTTAAGGCAAAAAGAGCTATGGAAAATCATATGATTTTTACCAGTGAAGCTATATTGAAATATACAATGGCGAGCAAAAGCTAGTAGATAATAATATATGCAAATAAGAACCCCACCCATCAGCAGTTTTAGCTGCTATTTGATGGGTGGGGTTCTTATTGCGATTATAATCTATTTTATTTTTCTCCAAAGAGTACTTCTGCTGATTCCCAGCCTCTCTGCCGCTTTGGATTGGTTGAAATCCTCTTCCTTAAGCACTAAATCTATTATGTCCTTATTGATGTCGTCAAGGGATTTGTTCAAATCCAGAGAATGCACATAAGAATGTGATTTTGGTAAATCCTCATAGGACAGAACCTTCCTCACGGTATCTGTATTGATGTAAAAAGTATCTGTCAGTATTATCAACTCTTCGATTACCCGCTTGAATTGGTCGATGTTGTTTGCCCAATTATGCTCCTGAAGAAGCTTCATAGCATCATTGCCCAGTCCTATTACCTGCTTGCCGTACTTTAAGTTGAGATCGCTAAGATATAGGCTTGCCAGGCTGGGAATATCCTCAGCTCTTTGATTCAAATTAGGCATTATCAACGGAAGGGCATTCAATCCGTTCCTGATGAAATATAATAATGTACTGTTGTCAAAGTGCTTGGAGTACCCGCTGGCACAGGAGAAAATAAACCTGTTTCTTTTATGGACAGAGGTGTTCAATATATATGATTCAAAAAGCTTTTGACTTGTCTCATCCATAAGCTGCAGGTTTTTTATATAAATAGTAAAATAATTATCGGTGAATACTGAGTTTTCAGATTCGAAAATATTCACCCATTTTTTTTCGTTCATATACTTTGAGTCAATTACTATTAAGGGGTTTTTACGATAGTTGCTGTTTTGATATATGGTGAATGCTATGGAATCCTTCCCCGTTCCCTTATCTCCGTATATTATGATTGGTGTCTGCAATGCCGCGTATGTCTTAGCGTCGCTTATAACGTTTTTTAAAACTTCACTTGAGGTGCTGAAGGTTTCAAAATTAATCTGCGGAGAATCCGAGATATTTTTGAAAGAAATAGCGTCATCAAAAGGCTTAATACTAGTCCTCTGATTTTCAAGGTAGAAAGTGGGACATATGTTACCGGTAACTTCCAATAGTACCCCTGTTATATTAATAAGATTGCTTCCTATCCTTTTAGTAATCTTTATGCTCTTCTCTTTATCCAGAACCTCCATGAGACTCTCTATTTCTTCTATAACCTTCTCGTAGTCTTCCATTTCCTCTTGTATACTGGAATATATGATTCTTCTGTCCTCGGTATAAGAAATAACCGATATATTTGAGTCTTCAAGTATATTCTTTATAAGAGTACTTTTTTGCTGATTCTTTAAAAGAGTTTTACGCAATTTAATCACTTCATCAAAGGAGTTTATCACATTATCTCTTGCCGAGGTTACTAAAATAGTGTTCAATCCGAG
>JAQZBM010000013.1 GCA_029238945.1 Clostridia bacterium | reverse complement strand
TTCAACTACAGTAACTTTAAAAATGGAGCTGGTGATGAGACTCGAACTCGCAACCTGCTGATTACAAGTCAGCTGCTCTACCAATTGAGCTACACCAGCGTTAATGGCGACCCGGAAGGGGCTCGAACCCTCGACCTCCAGCGTGACAGGCTGGCATTCTAACCAACTGAACTACCGGGCCATATTTAGTTTTCAGCTTGCTTTGACATTATACAATATCGTGCTTGCTGTGTCAATGGTAAATGGTGGGCACAACAGGGATCGAACCTGTGACCCCCTGCTTGTAAGGCAGGTGCTCTCCCAGCTGAGCTATGCGCCCACAAATGGTGACCCATAGGGGATTCGAACCCCTGTAGCCGCCGTGAAAGGGCGGTGTCTTAACCGCTTGACCAATGGGCCATTTAGTGGTGATTTGCAGTGCTTTTTTTAGCACCACAGTTATACATTATACTTGGCAAACCACCACTTGTCAACATATTATCTAAAACTTTTTTATGTTAATGTTTGGTACTAAAACTCATCTATAACGATTGTCTGGTCTCTTCTTGGTCCTACTGATATAATAGCTGCCTTTACTCCACAAAGCTCTTCTATTCTTTCAATATATCTTATAACGCTTGTTGGCAGCTTGTTGTATTCTGTAACGCCGCTGATGTCTCCCCAGCCTTCGAATTCCTCGTATACTGGCTCACAGCCCGCCAAATCCTCTATGCTGGCAGGAAACTCTCTTATTATCTCTCCGTTAAGCTTATAGCCGGTGCAGATTTTTACTGTCTTCATATCTGCCAGAGTATCCAGCTTGGTAAGTGCAATACCGGTTAAACCATTGATTCTTGTTGCATAACGGACAATTACCGCATCAAACCAGCCGCAGCGTCTTGGTCTTCCTGTTACTGTACCAAATTCGAAGCCCTTTTCTCTTATATAGTCTCCTGTTTCATCCAAAAGCTCTGATGGGAATGGTCCCTTGCCTACTCTTGTAGTATATGCCTTAACAACGCCAATTACTTTGTTTATCATAGAAGGACCTATGCCTACTCCGGTGCCTACTCCACCTGATCCAGGGTGTGAAGATGTTACATAGGGATAAGTTCCGAAGTCTAAATCCAGCAGCGTACCTTGTGCTCCTTCAAAAAGCACCTTCTTATTAGCCTTGATTGCATCATATACAAGTACCGATGTATCTGCAACATACGGCCTGATCTGCTCTGCATAATCAAGATACTTCTCGAGCAGCTCCTGATAGGAGTAGCCCTCGAAGCCAAAAATCTCCTTCAGATATCTGTTCTTTGACTCAAGATTTACCTTCAGCTTTTGTGCAAAAACATCCTTCTTCATCAGGTCGCATATTCTTATGCCTGTTCTCTCAGTCTTATCCATGTATGCGGGGCCAATACCCTTCTTAGTTGTTCCGATATCATTGCTGCCTCTTTGAAGCTCAGACAGCTCATCAATTTTCTTATGATATGGAAAAATAACGTGTGTTCTATCGCTTATCTTTAAGTTTGATGTAGAAACTCCTCTATCTTGAAGCATTTTAATCTCATTTAAAAATGCTTCAGGGTCAAGTACTACACCATTGCCTATTATGCAAAGCTTATCTGCATGCAGGATGCCGGAGGGTATAAGGTTAAGCTTATATTTCTCCTTACCTACCTCTACAGTATGCCCTGCGTTGTTCCCGCCTTGGTATCTGGCTACCACATCAGATCTTGATGCCAGATAGTCTGTGATTTTACCTTTTCCTTCGTCGCCCCATTGAGCTCCTACAATAACTAATGATGACATAGAGTTCACCTCTTTCAATTATTTACACTTTGAAACTATATCTCTAGCTACTACTACACCTGTAACAGAAGCCTGCATAAGACCTCTTGTAATGCCTGCTCCGTCTCCTATTGTGTATAGGTTTTCTATTTTTGTTTCAAAGTTGTTATTAACTTGTATTTTGCTTGAATAGAACTTGCATTCTACTCCATAAAGTAAAGTATTCTTTGAGTACATACCGGGAGCAATCTTATCAAAGGCTTTTATAGCCTCAATTATTGATGTAAGATATCTGTTTGGCAGAACATAGCTTAAATCACCCGGCACTGCATTTTTTAGCGTTGGAATTGTTGTAGATTTCTTCAATCTATCCTTGTCTGTACGTCTTCCCTGCAGCAGGTCACCCAGTCTTTGCACCATTATACCGCCGCCGGTAAGCATATTAGCTAATCTTCCTACATATTTACCGTATTCTATAGGCTCGTTAAAAGGCTCTGTAAAGGTTGTGGATACCAGCATAGCAAAGTTCGTATTCTCTGTCTTCCTCTCATCCTCTGCATAGCTGTGTCCATTTACTAAGGTTATACCGCCTTCATAGGTTTCCTGAGAAACAACGCCTCCGGGATTCATGCAGAAGGTCCTTACCTTATTGTCAAAGGTATCGGAGTAGTATACAAGCTTTGCCTCATACAGCTCCTTTGTTAAATGGTCCATAATACTGTTTGGTACCTCTACTCTTACACCGATATCAACAGCATTATTGGTATTAGGGATGTTAAGCTTTCTTGCCTGATCTGACAGCCATTCTGCTCCGCCTCTTCCCGGTGCTGCAATTATATAATCGGCGGTTACCTTGTAGCTTTCTTTTTTCTTAACAAGATTTACTCCAACTGCCCTATTGTTTTCAATTATTATGTCCTCAACGGATGTAAGCTCTGAAAACTCCGTTTTAGTATTTTCAATAAGCTGTTTATACATACCTTCTAGAACAAAGAAGGCTTTCTCTGTGCCCAAATGTCTGACAGGACATGGTATAAGTCTTATATTATGCTTAGATGCCTCATATTTTATATCGTCTACTACCTTATTGTTTAATCCGTGTACTTCCTGCTGTGCTCCGAAGCTTAAGTAAATGGAATCTGCATAGTTGATAAGCTTCTGAGCCTCATCCTCGCTCATATAGTCAGTTATGTTTCCTCCTACCTCAGGGCTCAAGGAAAGCTTGCCGTCACTAAAGGCTCCTGCTCCTGCCCATCCGTAAGTAATGCCACATGGTTCGCAGTTTATACATCTGTCCAAGGTTCTCATCGGACATGTTCTGTTGATAATTGACTTACCCTTATCTACAATTAAAATGTTCAACTTGCTGTTTAGTTTTGAAAGCTCCAGAGCAGAAAAGATACCTGCCGGACCAGCTCCGATAATAATTACATCATAGTGCTTCTTCATAGGTATTGTCATATATATCACCCTGCTTTAATATACTAGGGCCATTAACCCCTCAATAATATTATCAGAATAGAATTTAATAGTCAACAAAAGTTCGAATTATAACATTCATTTGATGTTTATAATTCGATATAATGCGAATTATAAATTCAACTATTAAGTTTAATTTCACATCGTTAATGCTTATACGTATATTATATGTAATAATTAATTTGATAATCTTTTATGTAAAGCTGTTCAGAAATGATTACATAAAACAAATCCACATTATCCACATTATCCACAGAGATATGCACATATGTTCGTAAACTTCTCCTTAAATTAACTGTTCCAATGTGTCGAAATATGTTTTTCCTGTATGTTTTTGTCGTTATGTAGACTTATTAACAAAATCTATTCACAATCTATAAAGTTATCCACAGGTCATCGTGTAAATTTTTTGTAACGATTTATAAAATTATTGAAAACAATGTAAAATATGCTTTACATTTCATTTTTTCTGTTGTATATTTTTAGTAAAGCTAGCTTTACATTAGATAGAGGTTTTTATGATTATGTTAAACTAATCCCTCGAGGTGATAGAGTGAAAAATAAAATTAAAGAGCTGCGTGAGCTTAATGACATGACTCAACAAGAACTGGCAGATAATGCAGAGGTATCCAGACAAACTATTATATCTCTGGAGAGCGGCAAGTATAATCCATCAATTTTACTGGCATTCAAAATTGCGAGGATATTCGGTAAAAGCATTGAGGAAGTCTTTATTTTCGAGGAGGAATAAAAATAGTAAAGGGAGGACACCATGTCCTCCCTTTATTATGCATAAGTTCTTTCCTTGTTTGCAAACTTCGTAAATTGTCCCAGCCATACAAGCTCTACAGTACCTGTCGGACCATTTCTTTGTTTAGCAATGATAACTTCGCCTATATTTTTTTTCTCTGTGTCAGGATGATAGTATTCATCACGATATAAGAACATGATAACGTCAGCATCCTGCTCGATAGCTCCAGACTCTCTAAGGTCAGACATTATGGGTCTGTGGTCTGCTCTTATTTCAGGGGCACGGGAAAGCTGTGCACACGCAACCACCGGCACTCCCAGTTCCTTTGCCATACCCTTTAGTGATCTGGATATATCAGATATTTCCTGCTGTCTGCTGTCATACTTTCCGTTTCCGGTCATAAGCTGCAGGTAGTCTATGAGAACAAGTCCCAGATTATGCTCTATTTTAAGCTTTCTGCACTTTGCTCTCATTTCGGATATAGATATTGAGGGTGTATCATCAATATATATCGGAGCCTCGGACAAGGGTCCCATAGCTCTGGCAAGCTTCACCCATTCATCTTCTGTAATGTCTCCTGTTCTAAGTCTCTGCGCATCTATAAGGGCCTCTGAGCAGATAAGTCTCTGAGTAAGCTGCTCCTTGGACATTTCCAAGCTGAATATGGCTGTTGTAACTTGATCTCTTATGCCTGCCTGCTCCACCATATTTAGTATAAAGGAGGTCTTTCCCATGGACGGTCTTGCTGCTACCAGCACAAGGTCTGCCTTCTGAAGACCGGATAGATTTTCGTCCAAATCATTAAAGCCGGTTGAAACTCCGGTTATCTTACCCTTGTTCAGATACAGCTCTTCTATTTTATCAAAATTACTGTTCAATATATTCTTAATGTGAACGAAGCCTTGATTGGATCGATTCAGCGAGATATCAAAAATACCCTTTTCTGCACTTTCTAATACCGCTGCAATGTCCTCGGACCCTTCATAGCTCTTGCTCATTATCTCATTTGAAGTTTTTATCAGCTTTCTAAGCAAAGACTTTTCTTCTATTATCTTTGCATAATACTCTACGTTATGAGTGCTTGGCACTATATTCATAAGGTTTGTCAGGTAGGTTATGCCGCCTACCGCTTCCAAGGTGTTTCTTACCTTCAGCTTTTCTGTCAAGGTTATTAAGTCTACCGGCTGCCCTTTATCAAAAAGCTCAACTACAGCCTCAAATATCTCTTTATGTGTCTCTCTATAGAAGTCCTCTCCTGAGATGAATTCAGTTGCTACTGATATTGCCTCCTTGTCTAGAAGCATTGCTCCAAGCACTGACTGCTCTGCCTCCAGATTGTTTGGCGGTATCTTTTGTATGCCTTCTATCACATTTATCACTCCCTAGAACTACAGTTACTATTCAAAGATAAACTGTATTACTTCTTGAATATTGCCTGCTGTAATTATGTTTATACCACTTATATTTACAGCTTCCTCAGCGTTTTCCTCGGGAATAATCACATGCTTGAAGCCGTGTCTCTTGGCTGCATGGACCTTTTCCCTTATTCCGCCTACCGCTTTTATATTTCCTCTTATTGATATTTCTCCTGTTATGCAGGTATCCATTCTTGCCGGCTTATCCATGAGAACAGAGTATATCAGGCAGGTGATTGCAGTTCCCGCTGATGGTCCGTCTACCTTCCCGCCGCCGACACAGTTTACATGTATATCATATAAATCTATATTCTTTGCAGTCAGCTTTCTAATGACGGATAATGCATTGAAAAGCGAATCCTTCGTCATGCTCCCTGCAGTTTCATTAAACCTTACGCTGCCGCCTTCTGCTTCCCTTTCGAAGCATACTGCCTCAAGCTCCAAAACACTGCCAAGGAATCCATTTACACCAAGTCCATTTATCTTGCCTATCTCACGGCAGTCACTGCTTTTCTGCTTATTAATAGGCACCAGCCTTGCTTTGCCTACTGCATTTCTAACGATGTCCTCAGTAATGTGAACGTTTGTACTTGTCCCAAAATCAGATACAGCTTTACTATAGCAGTCAGCCAGAATGTTCACCGCTTTTCTGGCCTCATATGTATAATTGCTAATCAGCTTAGCATCTTTATCGCTTATACTAACATCCAGTTTGTCTGCGCAGCTTTTAATTATCTCTGTAATATGAGAGCTGTCTAAAGGGTTAAAATAAATCTCAGCGCATCTTGACCGCAGTGCCGGATTTATTTCCTCCGGAGACCGGGTTGTAGCACCTATAAGTATAAAGTCTGCAGGTGCTCCCTCTTTAAAAAGCTTCTTTATATATAAAGGGACATTTTCATTATTTACATCATAATAAGAGGAGTCAAATCTGACCTTCTTATCCTCCAGCACCTTCAATAGCTTATTCTGGAACATTATGTCCAGCTCACCTATTTCATCTATAAATAGAACACCGCCGTGAGCCTCCGTTACAAGTCCGGGCTTTGGCTCAGGCACTCCAAGCTCTGCCAGGTCTTTGTTAGCACCCTGATATATAGGGTCATGAACAGAGCCCAGCAAAGGATTTACCGATTCTCTCGGGTCCCATCTCAGTGTAGTAGCATCAACCTCTACAAATCTTGCATTTTCCATAAAAGGCGTGAATTCCTTGCCCTTTGCTATGCTGAGTGCAATTCTTGCAGCTGTTGTCTTCCCTACTCCGGGAGGCCCGTATAGAATCACGTGCTGCGGAAAGGGAGAAGCTATTTTTGAAATCAAAGAGCCTACCGCGTCCTGCTGCCCGATAATCTCGTCCTGATTCTTGGGTCTTAATATATCAAGTATTGATTTTGACAGCTTGACATACTGCATTTTCTCAAGCTCTGCATACTTTTTGAGAGTTGACGCATTTTCTATGCTTGTATGCTTCTTCAAAACCTGGAGCTTTATCTCATCCAGATATTCCTTCTCACGCTTCTGCATCAATCCTATTACTTCTTTTTTGATGCCTTCCTCTACATATTTTCTCGCAGCAACATCAGAAAGCTTTTCCTTGATTTTCTCTACAAGTAAATCCAGCTTGCTCTCTTCTTCGCTGTTCGGCTTAGCTGCGCCAAATATTATGTCGTGAAGCACCATTATCCTTTGTCTGTCATCAATTGTATCTTCAAGTCGCTTTGTTTTGTAGGATGGATATAGTCTTCTGGTGTAGTCCACTAGTACGTCAACTGTTAAATCATTGCTTTGTATAGTGCTAAGATCCTGACTCACTTATTTACCCCTTCCTATTCGGCAGTAACGATAACCTTAACCTTTGCTGATATTTCCGGGTATACCTTTATCTCTATTTGATATGTGCCAGTGGCCTTTATTGCATCACTCATTACAATCTTCTTCTTATCAACCGGAATCTTATGTTGATTCTTTATTATGTCTGCGATGTCCTTACTGGTTATTGAGCCAAAAAGCTTGCCGTTTTCACCGGATTTTGTTTTTATGTTAACTTCAATCTTGTTTAATTTATCGGCAAGTTCTTTAGCCGCCTGTAGTTCCATATTCTTCTTGTTTGCTTCAGAGCTTTTCTTATCTGCTATTGTCTTTAAAGCTCCCTCTGATGCCTCAACAGCCAGCTTCTTCGGAAACAGAAAGTTTCTCGCATATCCGTCACTGACGTTTACAATTGTGTCTTTTTTCCCTAGTTCCTTTACATCTTGAAGTAATATAACCTTCATTGTTATTCACCTTCCCTTAAATATTCGTCAACTGCTTTTTTAACTTTATCGATAGCTTCCTCTATTGATGCGCCGGGAAGCTGTGCTCCCGCTACGGTGAGGTGTCCTCCGCCGCCCAGCTTTTCCAATACAACCTGTACATTGATATCACCCAGAGATCTTCCGCTTATGAATATGTCTCCGTTTATCTCAGAAAGTACAAAGGATGCATTTATTCCCTTTATATTGAGCAGCTCATCCGCAGCCTGTGCTGCAACCAAAGCAGGATATTTGGCACTATGAGGTATTGTTGATATAGCAATATTATTCCTGAACATACTGGCTTTTTTGACCACATCTGCACGGGTCAAGAAGGTTTCCATATCATCCTGAAAGAGCTGTCTTGTCAATGTAGTATCTGCCCCCACCTTTCTTAGGAAGGAAGCCGCTTCAAAGGTTCTTACCCCGGTCTGGAAGGAGAAGTTCTTGGTATCTATGAATATTCCCGCCAGCAGGGCTTCTGCCTCAATTTGCTTGATTCTTGACTTTTCAAACATGTACTGCAGCATTTCCGTTACGAGCTCGCTTGTAGATGAGGCATAGGGCTCAATATATGTAAGTACTGCATTATCTATGAACTCTGTTCCTCTTCTGTGGTGGTCGATAACTACAATCTTTTCCGTTCTTTCAAGCAGCTGTCTGCATTCTGTAAAGCCCGGTCTGTGTACGTCCACTATAACCAGAAGAGTATTCCTGGAGCACAGCTGTGCTGCTTCCTGAGAATTTACAAATACATTGTTGTACTCTTCATCCTCCTCCAATTCACTCCAGAGGTTTGCAATAGCTGCATTGACCCTGTTGAGCACAATCTTTACATCCTTATTGAGGTTTGCACAGCACCTGTATATTCCAAGTGCCGAGCCTAAGCAGTCTAAGTCAGGCATTTCGTGACCCAGTATTATGACATTCTCAGACTGTTCTATCAGCTGTCTTAAGGCGTAGGCCATTACCCTTGCCTTTACTCTTGTCCGCTTTTCTACAGCCTTTGTCTTGCCTCCATAGAAGGACAGCTTGTCATTGTCCTTTACTACTGCCTGGTCTCCTCCACGGCCCAAAGCTATATCCATGGCACTGTGGCTGAAGCTTTGCAGCTCAACCAGACTTTTGCCGTTAACCCCTACTCCGATACTTATGGTTATAGGTATTCTGTTTCCGGAATTTATCTCTCTCATGGAGTCGAGTATATCAAAGCGCTTCTCTTCCATTTCCACCAGCTGCTTGTACGTAAAATGCAGGATATACTCTGAGTTTGAATACTTCTGTATAGAGGCATTATTCAAAGATGCCCATGCGTTTATTCTTCTATCTACCTCTGCGATGATGGCAGGCTTAGCTACATCCTCTACATCCTTGAGCACTTCGTCATAGTTGTCCAGCTGAAGCGCAGCTATGACCGGCCGATCGTCATTGTAGCTGTTTCTTATATTTATATAATCTGTCTTGTCTACCAGATACATAATAATTACGTTGCTTTCACTGCTGTTTTCCTTGAGATTTATCATGTTGCAGTAAATGTCGTAGTATCTGTCCTTGATGTTTACATATTTAAATTCTTCCGTTCCATTCTTTAGAATACGTCCAAGGTCTATACCGTTCAAGTAGCTTGAAAGCTTTTTATCCAGTATGTATTCTCCTTGAAATATGTCTGAGAACTGCATATTGTACCAATTGATGAGTCCCTGCTCATCGACAATAACCAGGGGAAAAGGAAGATTAAGTATTGCATTTTTGGTGGCTATATCAACGTTGTCCGAAAGGTTTTCTATGTAAAGCCTGAGCTCTTCCTTTTTTCTTGTGGCAGTACGCATGTTGTGCACCACAAGGTAAATCAGCACAAGTACTCCGGCTAAGCCGAGCATGTAGTTGAAAAAGGAGATTATAACTACAAACACAGCTATTATCCATAAATAAAGTGATGTATCCTTTGTGAAAGCACCCGATAATTTTGCCAGTTTCATTTCACACCTCCAGTGGTGTCTCTATTGAGCCTTCTAATATCTGCCGTCAAATCAAACATTCCTATAAAAGGCAGTATTGCATATAAAAATACAACCAATATTAAGAGAATAAAGCTCTGTAATGGCTTTGGAATATCATATGCTTTGCCTGCTTTTCTTAAAAAGTAGACAACAACTGACAATCCCAGTACCCCATATGCCATAGACATAGCTGTCAATAAGTTCATGGCAAAAGACTGCATCCAGCTTATCTTGAAATAGTTAATCAAAAGTATTGCTGCAGTAAGTATGAAAACCGGTATAACAAAGCTGTTCTTAACCCTCCAAGTATAAAATGGCTTTATATCTTCTATATAGTATCCCATCCTGTTCAAGATTACCCCTACCACCTTGAAATTAATATAGGCAGTAAAAACACCTGTAAAGATAAAGAAAACAGGCATCAGTACTTCGGCCGTAGAGATAAAAGCTTTGATCATTTCTAAGGTTTGTTTTATTGTTTCTTGGTCAACACCAAGGCTGCTATAAATCTCTACTGATTTTGCAGTAGTTTCATATATGTTATTATAGTAAAATTGTATTTCCTGTCCGAAATTTAAAACTATATCAAAAATATTCTTATCAGATAATACGTGAAGCATAAGTGCAAACTCTAGCACTGCCGTAGCTGCAAGCAAAAGTCCTCCTACAAATATTGCTGCATAGGAGCTCTTTCCCCTGTGAAGAATCATTCCCATAACAGATCCGGGCAAGGCATATACCATAAGTAATGTCAGTCCTACCAGCGGATTTACAGCCAGAGATATTATTACTGCTGCAACTGCTGTTGATATGATGCTTATCCTGAAGCCGTGCCTATAGCCTAGTATAATAATTGGTACAGGCCAAAATAAAGTAATAGTATTGAGCACAGGTACATTGTAGAAAATACCCATAATAACGGTTACGGCAGCAAATATTGCTCCCTCAACCATTGCTCTTACGTTAAATGTTTTCATTAATGTACCTACTTCCTAGCTCTGTTCATATAGTCCGATAGGTCTGAAAGATCTCCGTACCACTTTTCTGTTTCGTGGTCCTCAATCACTCCTATCCTTATTTTTTCCATAATTTTAGAATCAATTACTGTAAAAGCTAATCCCAATCTTTTTCCCAATAAATATGTAACTAATATGATGTTCGCAAGAATATCTACAAGTACCTCCTGACCTACCTTTGTTCCCTTAATAAGGTTTTGATAAAGTGATGCCACCGCAGTAAGGAGCTCGCTTTTTAGAAACTCTATTACCCTGATATTTTTTTTTATATCTGTCTCTTGATTGGACAAACGACTCACCCCCGGCAATTTTTCTAGTAAACTATATATATTCTTTTTATTTTGCTTAACTCCTTCTTAAAGGAGATAACGCCAGACAGTGTATACCTATTTAAATATTAGCATACATTGAAACACTAGGCAACTCATGGCTTTGTGGCTATCTATGCAAATAATTCTAATATAAGCTTGGTTTTCAAAATAAAGCTAAAAAAATTAGAACCCGAACTGGATCGGGTTCTAAATCAGCATATTAGATTATCACTCTGGAATTTTTACATATTCATACTCTATTGGAATGTCATTATAATTAGCGAACTTCTCAATAATCTTCTTAGGTTCATTTCTATCTATCGATAATAAATAATTATTAACAGAAACAACTTTCCACTGTTCATTTTCTTTCTTAAAGATATACATTTTAGCAACCTGACTTCTTGTACCTTCTACAGGCATCTGGGTAGATAAATCTATGGCTGAAATCTCAGAGGACTTGGTGAAAATCCGCTTAATAGAATTATCATCGCTGCTGTATACCTTTGAAATGTATTGATAATATGGTGGTCCGTTGTCCAAGATATAGGGTACTAGATTACGTGTTTCATATGCTCTTTTCAGTTCACTAAAAAATGTTTCTTTGTAATATGAATATATATGCGGCTCTGTTTGGTTTACTAATTCATCCCATGTCATTTCCATAGCGTGTGTTAATGCCATATTTGTCTCAATTTCAATAACAGCATTTCTCAAAAGATTATCTTCATTTACAGTTTCACTGCCGGAATCAACAGTTTTATTTATTTTATTGAAGTAAAGAAATGCTGCCGCAACTACAAGTATTACTGATAAAGCTAATATCAAATTTCTCTTTTTCATAACAAACCCTGCCTTCTCATTATCTCAAATAGGTTTATTCTCAACCTTATTGCATCTATATAGAGAACAGCTTCTCCAGCTCCAGAAATTTTTCATGGGTTAAAAGAGCATCCTTGTCTGTGTTTTTTAGTTTTACTACATAGGTCCATCTGCCATAGGGATATATCTTATCTATCAGGGTCAGATTTATTATATAGGACTTATGGCATCTGAAGAACTTGCCCTTGCCCAGCTTCTCCTCCAGCTCTCCAAGGCTGTCCGAGCTGGTGTAGCTTCCCTTGCTTGTATAGATAACCGTTGCCCTATTTTCTCTCTGAATAATGATAATTTCATTTATATCCACGAAGTCTATGCCTTCCTTGTGCCTTACCAGCAGCTTCTCCAGGTTTAACCCCGGATTGAGCTTCTTGCTTAAGGGATGCTCCTCACTTTGCAGTCCGATAGATTTTATGCGCTGCAAGGTCTGATGCAGCCTTTCCAGCTTAAAGGGCTTTACCAAATAGTCGAAGGCATATAGCTCAAAGGCTTCCGGCATATACTCGCTGTGAGCCGTTACAAATATAATTATTGTTTTCGGATTTGTATCCAATATCTCCTTCGCACAGTCTATACCGCTTATCTCAGGCATTTCTACATCAAGAAAAACCAGGTCGGGATGATGCTCCTCATAAAGCTTCAAGGCTTCCTTTCCGTCCTTTGCTTCTCCTGCCAGTTCTATATCCTCAATGTCTGTCAGTGCCTTCTTCAGCACCAGTCTCATGCCATAGTCATCATCTGCAATGAGTACCCGCATTAGTAATGTCCGCGCTTTCTTCTCCTGGCTTTGGGTCTTCCCAACAGCTCCGACATAACAACAGCCTGGATAATTGTATGTCCGTCCAGCTTTTCCAAGAAGGAAAGGCTGTTTATATCGGCTTCTGCAGCGGCTGTACAGTTGTCCTTCGTCCCTCGCGGGCCCTCAAGAATCCTTTTTGCTCTATCAATTTCAGGCATATCAACACCAGCCTTATTTCTTATTATCCGGTTCAGTTGGTTGAATTATGGGTTTCTGACTATTTCCTACTTTGGAAATGTTGTCTCTCATTTTGGTATCTGCCATGACATTTTGCATATCATAATAGTCCATAACACCAAGCTTTCCTTCACGAAGAGCCGCTGCCATTGCCTTTGGAACTTCAGCCTCTGCTTCAACTACCGCTGCACGCATTTCTTGCTCTCTCGCTACAGCCATGGCTCTTCTTTCCTCTGCCTTAGCCTGTGCTATATTCTTGTCAGCTTCTGCCTGCAATGTCTGCAGCTGAGCACCTATGTTTCTTCCAACATCTATATCCGCAATATCTATTGAAAGTATTTCAAAGGCAGTTCCTGAGTCAAGCCCCTTATCCAAAACTACCTTTGATATTCTATCCGGGTTCTCCAGCACTTCCTTGTGTGATTCTGAGCTGCCCACTGTTGTTACGATGCCTTCGCCTACTCTAGCCAGTATTGTTGCCTCTCCGGCACCGCCTATAAGTCTGTCAAGGTTAGCTCTTACAGTAACCCTTGCCTTTACCAGCAGCTCTATACCATCCTTAGAAACTGCCGAGACATTCGGTGTCTCTACTACCTTCGGGTTAACACTCATTTTTACCGCTTCCAATACATCTCTGCCTGCCAGGTCTATTGCTGCAGCACGTTCAAACATCAGATCCATATTGGCTCTCTGTGCTGCAATAAGTGCATCTACAACACGGTCAACATTTCCGCCTGCAAGATAGTGAGCCTCAAGCTGATTAACGTTTACCTTTATTCCAGCCTTTGTGGCTTTGATAAGCGGCAGCACTATCCTTATGGGAGCTACTCTTCTCAGCTTCATACCCACAAGATTCATTATGCCGATTTTTACTCCTGCTGCAAGAGCAGAAACCCAAAGCCCTATTGGTACAAATATAAAAAACAATGCTAAAACCAGAACAATTAGTCCCAAACCGATTATAAAAGCTATAATATCCATAAACAAACCCCTTTCACATTTTAGTCCCTAAGCTTTTCCTTTACCACAATACGCCTTCCCTTGACGCTGGTTATGATTACAGAGGTGCCTTTTTGTATAAATTCCCCTTCGGAAACCACATCCAGTCTTACGCCATCAAAATCTGCAGTACCGGCCGGTCTAAGGGTTGTAACTGCCCTACCCTCTTTACCGACAAAGAATTCTAAATCCTCTACCCCTATATATCCCGATTCCTTATCAAGGGAATGTGATAATACAAGGCTTTTGTTCAGCTTTCCTTTTACAGCCGATTGCAGCACCACCGTCATAGCCAAGCCCAAAAGCAGCAGTACCAGCAATATGAGTACAAAAGCCTCCAGAAGATTTCTTGCTGTCAGAATGATGCCTATTATCAGCAGTACGCCTCCTGATATTCCCGCTGCGCCGAAGCCAGGTATATTCATTTCTACGATTACAAGTATCAAGCCTGCTAAGAAGCATATTGCCGCCAGCCAGCTAATACTGCTTAGAAGAGCCAATACATCCATAGTCCCACCACCTTTTAATCCTTTCATCTTTATAATAATTGCATAATACTTCCCTTTGAATATCAAAGCTCCCAAAAATACATCTACGGGTTTGATATGTCACTCTATAAGCTCCAAGCTTTTGGGTATCAATCCGGTAAACTCTGTGAATTCTGGACTGCTTATTACCTTTATTTCGCCATTGTATTGCTGCATTATTTCCTTTGATATGGCAAGTCCCATTCCTTCTCCCCTATCTCTTTTTGTTGTAAATCCGCTGTCAAATATTCTATCTATTATATCTGCTGGTATTTCCGGTCCATTGTTTCTTATTCTAAATCCGTAATTCTTCAGATCTTCAAACATTTCAATACAAAGCTCCTTATGCTCGCTGTTTTCTGCCGTCTGGAGCGCATAGAGAGCATTGTCTATCAGATTTCCGATAATACGGCAGAACTCCCAAGGAGGAATTGTGAGCTTGTCTAATGATGTAGTAATGTTTATACGGACAGCTGCGTCATTTTTTTCTGCACTTATCACCTTTGCCTGTATCAGTGCATTAACAGCAGGGATGCTTGTTCTCAGGATCCTGTTAACCTTTTGTATGATGGTGTAAACCCTCTCAATATAGTCCCTGGCTTCCTTGTAATCGTCCAGCTCTATCAAGCTGTATACTACCTGCAGGTGATTCATAAAGTCGTGCCGCTGTGAGCGAAGTGTGTTGTTCAGAGTTTCCAGCTGGCTGTTTGTTTCCTGCAGGGCGGAGTTATATCTGTTGTTGTACAAAATCAGACTCATGTGCTTGAAGGTTAAGTAATAGTTTACAGCAACGGAAATCAGAAGAATAATGAGAAAAACAACAATTTCTCCTACGCCCAGCTTACTGCCTTTTGGAGTTACTCCAAAAACCATATAAGATAAAAATGCAATAATCAATATAAGCTGAGCCGTATTAACATATACCGCAGCTGTTGCTATTTTATTTATGCTCTCCTTTTTGCCCATACTTCCAGCCTCCATGACAATGTAAATTAGTATACGATAATACCACTTTACCATTTTATTCTATTAATTGTTCCTTTTTCCTTCTCAGCGTCGTTTTTAGGCTTTATGCTTTGTCAGGTTATGGTTCCCATATGATTTCAGCTGAATTTGAAGTGAATTATTGATATGTCTCCTGAAATGTTGTTCTATTTTTTATAAGAAAAAAAGAGCCGTTTCACAATTAATCTTAGGTTAATTATGAAGCAGCTCCTTGGTTTTTATGTCTATTCAGCTGTGAATGGCAATAAAGCGATATTTCTAGCTCTCTTTATAGCGATTGTAAGCTGTCTTTGGTGTTTAGCACAGTTACCTGAAATTCTTCTTGGAATTATCTTTCCTCTTTCAGTAACATATCTTCTGATCTTGTTCACATCTTTGTAATCGATGTGCTCAACTTTATCTATGCAGAAATTGCATACACGCTTCTTTGGCTTTCTCATTTTGCCGCCAAAACCGCCTGCGCTTCTTTCTCTGCCACCTCTATCTTCTCTTGGCATGTGTTTCCCTCCTAACTACTAAAATGGAAGATCATCTTCACCTTCGGCCGGATAGAAATCTTCGGATTGTTTATTAAAATCACTGCCTGATCCTTTATTAACATCAGAACTTTTATCTAAAAAGTGAACTTCATCTGCTATTACTTCTGTTGTGAAATGTCTTTTACCCTCTTGGTCATCCCAGCTTCTTGTCTGGATTCTTCCAGCAACAGCAACAAGCCTTCCTTTGCCGATATACTTGCCGCAGTTTTCTGCCGGTTTTCCCCATACTACTATAGGAATAAAATCGGCATCCGGTTGACCTTCCTGCTTAAACATTCTGTTTACAGCGATGGTAAATTTCGCAACTGGTGTCTGGTTGTTCGCAGTATACCTAACATCGGGGTCCTTTGTTAATCTGCCTACTAAAGAGACTTTATTCATACGAAAGCACCACCTAATTCAAAATTAATCTAACTTTATAGTCATATTTCTAAGAATGTCTTCAGTTATACCAAACACTCTTTCCAATTCCTTTGGAATGTTTGTGTCAGCCTTGTATTTCATGTATACATAGAAGCCTTCACCGATATCATCTATTAAGTAAGCAAGCTTTCTCTTGCCCCACTCATCGATTGTTTCGATTTCGCCGTTTGACTCAATAATGCCTTTAAATTTCTCTATAATAGCCTTTAAGCCTTCTTCGTCAACGTTTGGTCTAACAATGTATATAGTTTCGTATCTATTCATAAGTTTCACCTCCTCCCCACGGACTAGCGGCCCTATCACTCGGGATAGAGCGAGGAAATTTGCGATTTTCACGCATTTATATATTATAGCATTGTGTCAAACTATTTTCAACTATTTATTCTTTATTCTCATTATTTTCCGCTGACTTTATTAATTTTTTTACGGATTTTTCAAACTGAGGTCTGGGAAGCATGACAATTCTTCCACATCCAAGGCACTTGATTTTAAAATCAGCGCCGACTCTGATTACCTCCCACTGCTTGCTTCCGCAGGGGTGTTCCTTTTTTGTCTCTACTATATCTCCAATATTATATGGCTTTGGGTAATACATCAAATCCCTCCTCTATGCCTTTTCCACCAATACTCTCTTTGGATAAGGTATTTCGATATTTTCCTTCTTGAAGGCCTCCAGTATCAGCATTCTCAATTCCCGCTCCACCTTCCAGTGCATTAGGGGCTGGGTTTTTACAACAGTTCTTATAGAAACGTCTGATTCTCCAAGCTTTATGATTCCCATTACCTCCGGCTTATCTATAACCTTGTCTTTGTTCTTCTCGAAATATTCCAGCGCCAAGGTTGATAACACGTCTACAGCCTTTTCATGGTCGCTTTCATATGCTACGCTGACATCTACAATAGCAAGAGAGTTTCCTCTGGAAAAGTTGGTAACAGCTTTTATTTCACCGTTTGGAATTATCTGAAGCTCACCATTAAAGGATCTAAGTCGTGTAATTCTCAGCCCTAAATCTTCTACAGTGCCTGTAATTCCGGTTATTGTCACATAGTCTCCTACTCCGTATTGATCTTCGAAAAGTATGAAAAAACCGGTAAACACATCACGAACCAAGCTTTGAGCACCAAAGCCGATGGCTATGCCGCCCAAGCCTGCCGTAGCTAAAATGGGCTGTGTCGGAACATTCAACGTCTCCAGTATGGAAATCCCCATAATGAGATATATCAAGTATTTTATAACACTTTTTAAAATACCCGATAATGTATTTGACTTTCTTTCATCCATCTTAAAACGCGGATACAGCTTAAAAACATTCGATATCACTTTATTCAGCACCGCTATTGACAGCTTGGATATTAAGAATATGAATATTATTTTCACAGCCATTCCAAAGTAGTAAGAGAACATCACCTCATCGATGTGCAAAAATGCCATGATACTTCCAATTATCGCATTCATTATGAGACCCCCTCAATTACACTAAGAAATATTTATAACCTTAGCAGCTGTGTGCATATATTCTACTATAGTATACATATTGCCAACTATGCCTGCCTTTAGCTTATCCTTTATGTTGTAGAAATCAAGACAGGTGCCGCAGCTGATTATCTCTACGCCGATATCCTGGAGCTTCTTAATGTTTTCTAAGGATTCAGATCCTTCTACAACCAGCTTAACTCCACTGTTTATGAATATTACTGCCTTAGGATAAGGCTTAGTCTCCGTCAAAGTATATGTATAGGTCTTCATCAAAAGCTTTCCTAACTCTGACTCGCCAACTCCCAGCTTATCTGATGTCACAACTATTACAAAGTCGTCATTTGCTTTCTTTTCTTCGCTTTTTGCGGCTTTCTTAAGTGTTACATAGTAGCAGCCTTCCTTTTCTTCTACCGCATACTCACAGTTTAAATTTGATGCGAGTCGGATAAGATTCTCTCTCGCAGTTACATTGTCTACTATAGTGAGCACCTCACCTGCTTCAATACCCTCCAGCGCCTTCTTAGTAAGTATTACAGGCTGCGGACATTGCAGTCCCCTTGCATCTACATTAGCCATTTTAAATCCTCCTGAAACTTTCATGAAAAAATAATGTATATTACTATAATAAATTATTTTTAAATTATATACTATATGTTTCGCGCGAAACCTTTTACATGATTCATATATTGCAAAATTGCATTCCTTTATATATTATCTTTCATTTACAGATTTTTTAAAGATTATTCGCCATTAATCTCATTATTCTCCAAGCCATTATCCTTTCTCACAAACTTCAATATTTCATTCAATAAAATTAATATAGTTAATTGCAATATTAAAATAATTAATTTATAAATTAATTATTTTAATATTTTTGTTGACATTGTAAATAATAGTATTATAATATAATTGTGATGTAAAAATAATCCATTTGAGGAGTGAATTTATGAAGCCAAAAGTACTAGGTCAGTGCCCAATATGCGGAGGTGCAGTAGAAATAACTGAGTTCAAATGCAGCTCCTGCGAAACCACGATTAGAGGTCGCTTTAAGCTCTGCAAGTTCTGCCAATTGTCAAAGGAGCAAGCTGAGTTTGCTGAGATTTTTATAAAAAACCGAGGCAATATCAAGGAAATCGAAAGAGAGCTGGGAATTTCTTATCCTACAGTAAAGGGCAGATTGGATTCCCTTATCGAGGCCCTGGGCTATAAGAATCAGACCTCTTATAACCCCAACAAAGGCAAGGATGTTTTAGAACGTTTGGACAGAGGCGAAATCAGCCCGGAAGAGGCTATAGAATTATTAAAAGATTAGGAGGATTTATTATGGAAGAGAAAATGATGATACTGAAGATGCTTCAGGAAGGTAAGATTACAGCTGAAGAGGCACAGAAGCTGCTGGAGGCTGTAGATAAGAACCCATCAGGCTTTGAAGCGGATATGAGAAAGAACGAAAAGAAGCTGGAAGAGAAGATGCAGGAGCTTTCTCAAAAGGCCAATAAATTGGCTGAAAAGGTTGGCAGCAAGCTGAACAGCAGTGCTGAGAAATTCAACTCCAACTCAGAGAAATTTGGTGACGATTTTGCAAAGCGCATGGAGAGCTTTGGCAATGAGATTGCTGATTCCGCTGTCAAGTTTACCGACAAACTGGTCAACTATGTAGGAAACTTCATAGATGTGGGTTATGACAAATACCAGTACAAGAAAAACTTTGTTTACCAGATAACAGAAGCTGCAGATGTATATGTAGATACCAGCAACTTTGCTGTTATTGTGAATCCTACAGAGGAAAAGGAGCTTTTGGTTGACTTTTATGTAAATACTTCAGCTCCGAATATGTTAATCGACGACTATATAGATATTCAGCAAAGCGATGCAGGTATCAGTATTAAGACTCAGTTTCCAAGCAGAACCTGGGGTAAGGTTGAAATATTGGTTCCGCAGCATTTAAACAAATTAAACATATTTACTAATAACGGTAAGTGCGAGGTAAATAGTATAACCGCCAACAGTATAGAGTCAAATACCTCAAACGGTAAAATTGATTTGAATAATTGCCAGGGCAGCACAATTAAGGCCGTAACCAGCAACGGAAAAGTAGTTTCCACAGCTACTTCGGCAGAATATGCCGACTACAGTACCTCCAATGGCAAAATAGAAATAGAGAGCTGTAAGTTTGATAAGTTGGATGCAAAGACCAGCAACGGTTCAATTGTTTTAGACGGAATAGGCAAAATGAATTCACCCGAGGGAAACTATAGTTTAAGAACCTCTAACGGCAAAATAATTATTGAACTCGAGAAAACCGAGGACTTGGGCTGCATGATTGATGCCGCTACATCACTTGGAAGTATTACTGTAGATTTACCGCAGCTCAACTATTTCATAGACAAGAAGAACTTCAGTATGCAGTCAACTGCTCAAATTAAGAGCTCAAGCTTTGACAATGTGAATGACAAAATATTTATCAATGCATATACCTCAAACTCATCAATAGTAATCGAAGGAAAGAAATAATTGTGAAATGTGACAAAGGTGCAGGAGAAAACCTCCTGCACCTTTGTTTTATCTATTTACTTCTTATACTTCTATAGAGCAAAACTATCCCCACAAGTATTACCGCAACTGATAATATATAGCTTTGATAGTTCATTAAACCTGAAATCATATCAAGACTTACCAAGCCTAAGACAACTGCAAAAGCACCTAATCCAAACAAAATCAATATAGTTCCGGGTATCAGCGGCCAGCTGCTCTTATGTACATATGCAGTAAAATATATCATATAGAAGGCTAATCCTAAAAGTATGAAAAAGCTTGGCCATATGAAATTGTCATTTATATTGTTCTCAATCAAAGAGTAAATTGATATGGCCGGCAGTATATACCCCGGAAAAACAAAGCCCAAAATACCCTTCCTAAAATAAACAGCGAGGAAAATAACTCCAAGCAGTAATAAGAACAATTCTCCCGTTATATTGAACCGGAAAATCCTTAAGTCTCTCATCATCATTATTGCTCCGGTTGTCGTTAGCACTATTCCGAAGAGAAGGTGCGGCTGATGCTTCTTTATTACAGCGCTATAGATAAAATACAGCCCTGCCAGTATCATTATAGTATTTATCATTGATATATTGAAATTTCGCAGTAAATAGGCTATGCCTAAGAAAATCAATCCTAGTCCTGCTATGAAATTGTTGTTCTTCAACATAAGACCTCCCTATCTTTTTATAATCTCTAACGCAGTATTCCAAATCCATCCCAATATAAAATTGTACGAGTAGAAATACCCCGCTAAAACCGAGCTTTGAAGCGCATCTCTGAAGCCCTGCCACGGCAATGCGTTTGATACAGGTATAATTGCTGCAAATATCAAAAGCAGAATCAGTACAGTTTTAATTAAACCTATAGCCCCGCCTCCAAGCCTGTTTACTTCGTTCAACACAGGTAACTTCGCAGCACTTTTCACATAACCTTCTACTATGGCCAGCACAAACCTGGCTATAAAATATATGGCTATAATAGAAATAAGATTTACTATAGCTATACTTAAGAAGGTATGAATATC
>JAQZBM010000203.1 GCA_029238945.1 Clostridia bacterium | reverse complement strand
CTTGGTAAATATCCACTAAATCCCTTGGAATATCTTCTTTTTTGACCTTTAAAATCAATATACCGGGATTTGCCGCTTCAACTTGCTCATCTGCTGTATATATTCCATTTATTATATCTTTTGCTTCTTCAACTTCACTAAAAACAATTTTTAGTCTGTTATCTGAAACCAGTACCTTCTCTACTGATGTAAAGGATTTGTTATACCAGGTTTGTGCACCAACTGAGCTATAAAAAACAAGATAATTTTCATTAAAATCTATACCTCGCTCCCTAGTCATATAGCTGTATAGCGGCTCATAATGCTTTGGTATATATTTCTTGCCAAATTCCTCCCACTGTTCATAGGAGGTAAACACAATCGGCCCGCTTGGCGGTAAATCCTCAAGCATAAGATTCATGGTAATAAATCCATTATATAAAACTTCAAACTTTATATTATCTCCATTTTTACTATTAATAGCTAATGCTAATGATAAGCTGATTATTAGCACTACTATCACTATCAATATAATCCTTTTCAAGAAAATCCCCTCCAGGCTATTCAATATGATTATAATAATCCCAATAATAATTTTGCGAAAAAAATACCTAATGCTAAAGAACCTATAGTTATCAGAGCTACTGTTAAAGTTAGCTCAGGGTCATCATAATAACGATCTGGAACTACGGGAAGGTTTAAGCCGTGATTTTTATTCAAATAGGCTCTTATAAGGCAATAAAAGATTATTGACAGTGTTAAAAAAAGCAGTACAAAAACTAATCCCATTAGACCCCTCCTATCCGTTTATATTATATCACTATACCATAATATGTAAAAACACCAGATGTCAAACATCTGGTGTTTTTTACATACGAGCTGGCATGGAAACCAGCCCTACAATGCTACCATAATCAATTGCATTTCTTTTTATTCGGTTGCGTTTATGAAGTTGTCCAGAAGCTTGGAGGCTTCTGCTCTTGTGGTGAAATTTTTGGGGTCAAATATATTTCCGGGCTTTCCTGTCATAATGTTCATACTGTAGATGAGCTTGACGGAGTCCTTTGCATAGGGGCTTATCTTATACATATCCGCAAAGGAAGGCTCAGCCAGGGCTCCATACTCCACATTCAAAAGCTCTATGGCTCTCTGCATTATGACTGCAGCATCCTCTCTTGTTATGGTGTCGTTGGGCTTGAAATAGCCCTGTGGATTTCCCTTTATCAGACCATAGCCTGCTGCTGTCTTGATGAAGGCAGCATAGTCGCTCTTATCCGTTACATCCTTGAAGGTTATTCCCGAGTCCTTGCTTTCCAGTCTCAGGGTATTTACCAGAAAGGCGGAGAACTCAGCCCTTGTTATATTATCTGCCGGCTTATAGAGGCTGCCCTGCTTCGCAAAAAGTATCCCCTCATTGTACAGCTTATTGATATAGTCCTTCGCCCAGCTGCTGCTTATATCTGTAAAAGCGTTTCCTGCAGAAACCCTTGCTAAGGGCATTGCCGCCTGCTGGTCAAATCTTATATTTACCTCGGTTTTCTCATAATATGAGTAATGAATGCTTATATCACTCTCTACTTCCCCGCCCTGATATCCATTAATCAAATGAACATCATTTGCTGCAAAGTTTGCGAAGTGCTCACTGTCAGGTCTTCTTACTCCGTTTACCGTAAGGAAGAAGGTAGGCTCTACGGGAATCCAGCCTGCATTTGGCAGGTAGAATTCCGCCCAGGCATGAGGCTTAGAGGAGATATCATTCCAAACACCTGTATTTAAGGACTCATCAAGCCAATACCCTGTCACCACTCTGGCAGGCAGCCCTACTGCTCTGCTCAGTGCAGTAAAGAGTGTTGCATATTCGTCGCACACCCCTTTGGCTGTCCTTATAGCGCTTAAGGCGCCTTTATTGGCATAATCATAATCTGTATTGTAAGTAATATATAGATTTACAAAATCGTATATGTCCTTGGCCAGTCTTGCCATATTTTGATTTACATTGAACTCCGCCGCCTTATTGACAATCTCCGGTGCACCTGATTCAATCTTTTCCCCGGGCTCAAGGTATTGTCCGTTGTTAATCCCTGCCTTGAACCGGCTGTAATCCGCATCCAGTCTGTAAATGTCGCTTGAATAGGAGACTCCGCTGTTTATAACTTCCTTGTCTACAATTATCTTTTTTGTTTCATCAGCCTTGATTTCATCAATTAATATCTCCGCATAAATGTTTCCTGCCGAGTCCACATACGTGTACTTTGGCGCCGGAGTAACCTTATAACTCACATTACGCTGGTAAGAAGAGTCGCTTGCTGCGCCCACAAGCACCGTTGCCTTAACAGATACAGCTTTATAGTCCCCTGTGTTCACCAGATCAAAGGAATTCCTGACCCTGAATATCTTAGGGGCAACTGTACTGAAATAACTTGTGCTGTCTGCATTGACAGGTAGTGCTATAAGCTGCAGCAGCATTACTACAACAATAAGTAAAATTATTCTTCTATTGTTCCTCAATCCTAACTCCTCCCGCTTATTTTTTATCTATATTTTACTATAATACCTTAATTCCCTACAAATAGCAAAATATCGAGCCTCCAGCTCCGCCTTTTCTTCGGGAGAAATCCTTGGGTCAGCAAGCCTTCCATTAACATAGGAAAGCTCCGTCTCAAGCCGCATTTTATTCTCAGTGTCAGTATCAATAGTCTTGCTTCCTTGAGATTTCTCAATATAGTAGGAGTAGTCTCCGGGATACTCAACAAGCCTGTTCTCTTGAAGCCTCAGTACCTTGGTGGCAATCTTCTCTATAAAATATCTATCATGAGACACAAACAAAATTGCACCGTCATACTGCAGCAGCGCATCCTCAAAGACCTCTCTGGTGTAGACATCCAGATGATTTGTTGGCTCATCCAGTATAAGCAGATCAGGCTTCTGCAGTATTGTTTTCAGTATAGAGATTCTGCTTCTCTCTCCGATGCTAAGCTGATTTATCTTCTTGAATACGTCGTTTCCCCGTATAAGGAAGCTTCCCAAAAGCAGTCTTGCCTCATTGGCAGATACTCCTGTGTCTCTAATCTCCTCCAAAATCTCTCTGTCCAGCTTCAGATTTTCATGAAGCTGTCTGTAATAACCGATAGAAGCTGAAGGATTCAGCTTTACAGCTCCGCTGTAATTGCTGTCAACACCGCTTATTATATTGAGCAGAGTGGTCTTGCCGCTTCCGTTTTCTCCAAGCAGACAATACCTTTCTTTATTTCTTATGATAAGATTTATATCCTGCAATATCTTATGGCTTCCATAGCTTTTACCCACAGCCTCCACCCTTGCAAGTATGACTGCCTCGGAAGCTGCTCCCAACAGACTTAAGTTTACTGTCTGAACATCCTTTGGTCTTTCCGCCTTGCTGCTTTCCAAGCGCTCCAAAGCCCGTTCCTTAGCCTTCATTACCTTTGCCTGCTTCTTTGCCCTGGCCCTTGCGAAGTCATTCTGACCCGCAGCATCGTGGGCTGCAGTAAACCAGCTTCTTCGCTGTCTTATGTTCTCTATCAGACTTTTTCTTTCTCTTACATAGTTTTCATACTTCCCCTGCTGCTCTTTAAGCTCAATCTCCTTTTGCACTGTATAGCTTGTGTAATTTCCGCTATAGGTTTTGCTGCCCGCTGTGCTCATTTCTATAATTTTTGTACAGACATTATCCAGAAGCTTTCTGTCGTGAGTTACCATTATCAAGGTGCCTTTGTAGTCCTTGAGAAATTCCTCCAACTGCTGCAGCTGCTCCATATCCAGGTGATTGTTTGGTTCATCCAGTATCAGAAGCTGTGGCTGCAGATATATTGCCGCTGCTAGAATCAGCTTTGTCTGCATGCCCCCGCTAAGCTCACAGCACCTCTTCTGCAAATCCTTATCCGCAAGCCCCAGCTCCTTCAGAATTTTCAGCAGCATACCCTGACCTTCGGAATCCTCAGCGTCTATACTGCAGCTTTTCATAACGAAATCAAGCACCAAGGTATCCGGCGGGATGTTTAGCTCCTGAGTACCGTAGAAGATACTCAAGTCCTTGTCCTGCCAGTATATTGAGCCTTCATACTCCCTATCCGCGCCTGCTACTATATTGAGAAGTGTACTTTTGCCCACTCCGTTTACACCGATGATGGCGGTTTTTTCCCCTTCATTTATAAGAAAATCTATCTTCTCAAAAATCTTTTTAATATTATAATATTTCGTAAGTCCTTCCACTCTTAACAGCATAAAAAATACCTCCTGTTTGAATTATCTGATGGAGGTGTAAAGAAAAATCCACAGGGCTATCCTGTGGAAGTTTATCTTAAATTTATATTTGGTTTCAAAAGCAAGAGTACACCAAAACATCGCTTACAGCTAAAGCTGGCAAGCGGCACTTCCATCAGACAAAAATATATTATTTTTAATTCTGGTTAAGTGCATTATTGATCATGGCGTCTCCTTTCTCTGCTATAGGATATATTTCATTAATATTATACTAATATTTTGCTTCGTGTGCTACACGCTTATTCAATTTAAAAAGAACTTTACATATTATCCAAGCTCACAATCTCTCCATTATTTTCAGCTTCCAGCCTTCGGACAAACTTGTGAACGAAATCTATCTTCTCATCAAATATTCTCTCGCAAATCTCGAAATTTAGCAGTGACCTGTTCTTAGCTGCTATTTCTGCAAACTCACCCTTATAGAAGTCAATAAGGGCTTTTATGTTCCAGTCTTCGTTGGCAGCATAGTTAATTCCCATCCACAGCTCAATGCTGCCGAAATGGTCCAAAAGGTCCGCATCCTGCAAAAGCTTGGCATAATCATCGCTGCCGCCCTTCTTCCTCGATGTATGAAGGCTTATAAGCTCAGCTATTTTCTCCAGCTCCTCGCTGCTGCATAAATCCTGCAGCATTTCCTTAGCTAATATAGAGCCGTATTGGCTGTGAGGCTCGATTCCCTTCGCTACATCATGGAAAAACGCAGCCACCTGAAGTATCTCATCCATGGAAGCATCCTCCGGCAGCACAAGCTTCCTCAGATTTATCACCAGCTTGGCAGTTCTCTCTCCATGATTGTATATGAAGCCTGTTTCTCTTCGCCTATGAGCCTTGCGTTTGCTTAGATTTTCAAAAGCTCTTTGCTTTACTAACTCTAAATCCATTGCTACCTCCCACTGGGACAAAGGGGACAGGTTCCTCGTCCCATCTTGTCCTAATATTTTCCATACAATATTAACTCTTACAAGTTTATTATATACTACATCATTATCCTGATGCAAA
>JAQZBM010000202.1 GCA_029238945.1 Clostridia bacterium | reverse complement strand
ATCAAAGCACAAATGTCAATGATATTTTTACCGTGCCAATGTGGGCTAAGGGTACAGTCGGTTATCAAATATTTCCGGAGAGATATTCAAACGGAGATCCTGATAATGACCCCGAAGTCGTTGAAAAGTGGAGTGGACTGCCGAGCAGAACCAACTTTTTTGGCGGGGATTTGAGAGGGATAATCAACAAGTTTAATTACATTAAAGATTTAAACATAGGTGTAATCTATCTGACGCCAATCTTCTATGCTCCATCAAATCATAAGTATGATACCATCGATTATTTTACAATTGACCTTTCGTTCGGGAAAATTGAGGACCTGAGGAAATTGGTCAAATTATGCCATGATAATGATATCAAATTGGTTTTAGACGGAGTTTTCAATCACATTGGATACTATTCGCATCAATTCCAGGATGTAATTAATAAAGGCAGGGCATCAAGATATTGGGACTGGTTTTACATATACGGTGAAAATATAGACACCGACATCGTTAATTATGAATGTGTAGGCTATTATAAATGGATGCCTAAGCTGAACTACTCAAGTAAAGAAGTCAGGGAGTATTTTCTGAATGTGGGCGAGTATTGGATAAAAGAGGCCGGTATTGACGGCTGGCGCCTTGATGTAGCTGATGAGGTGGATTTTACATTTTGGCAGGAATTCAGAAAAAGAATTAAGAGTATTGATAAAAATATCTTGCTAATAGGAGAAACATGGAAAAACGGAATTGATATGCTTAGGGGAGATGAGCTGGATACAATAATGAACTATAGATTCAGAGATGCAGTAATTGATTACTTTGCTGAAAGAACTATAGGAAATAAAACCTTTGCAGACAGGATTGAGAGCATACTTTTTGACTATCCGTATGCAGCTCATAACATATTGTATAACCTGTTGGACAGTCATGATACAGCTCGATTTCTTACAATTTGTAAGGGCGACCTTAATAAACTAAAACTAGCTGTAGCTTTTCAGATGACATTTCCGGGGATGCCATTTGTGTATTATGGAGACGAAATTGGGATGGCAGGCGATACAGACCCGGATTGCAGAAGAACCATGTCATGGGATTCAAGCAATAACGAAATTCTGGAATTCTACAAAAAAATCATAAATCTTAGAAGCTGCAGTAACGCTTTGAAATATGGCGGATTCAAGCATATAAATACAAATAGTGAAATATACAGCTTCATCAGAGCTTATGAGGATGAAGCCGCAATAGTCTTAATAAATAATAGTGAGAAGGATAATCAATTATCTTTGGACTCACAACAATTTTATGATAATAAAATATTTGAAATATTACATGAGGGAAATATGGAAAAGGAATCTGCTGCGGGAGCAGAAAAATTTATGGTTCATCTGCCGGCAGGTCATTTTGAAGTTATCACACTGATAAAAAGAAAGGGGGGAGAAGCCAGCAGCAGCAACGGTGAATTATAGAAAGTGGGCATAATTCATTTATCAAGATTCTGTTTTGTTAAAATTATAGTCATGAAAATTAGGAGGGGTAAAATGAAAAGATACATAGCGGTTGGTATTGTCATAGTTATGTTATTATCAACATTATCGGTATTTACTTCTTGCAGCAGCAAGAAAGTTGAAACTTCCTCACATGAGCCTATAACTATTGAATTTTGGCATAATTATGATGCTGGCTCCGGTCAGGTTAAAGTTTTGGAAGACTTAATCAAGGAGTTTGAAGCAGAACACGCAGATATTAAGGTTGAGCATGTTTATCTGGAGTGGGAGGCTCTTAAGAATAATGTTGTATCCGGTGCGGCAACAGGTACACTTCCTGATGTTTTACGGGGTGATATAGCATTTATTCCACAGTTTCAAAGTCTAAATGTTCTTGAGGAAATGAGCAGCTTAAGTGACTATAAAGATATAGTCTCGGGAATTTTGGAGGCACCAAACAGCACAGCAAGAATGGGAGATAAATTCTACGGAATTGCTGCGAATACAAATACAAAGATATTGTTTTACAATACAAAGATATTGAATGCAGCAAATGTTGAGGTTCCAAAGACTCTTGATGAGCTATGGGAGGCTGCATTAAAGGTCAGTGACTCCAAAACTATAGGAATGGTAGAGCCTTGGACAGGAATCTGGAACGTAGGACCATATATTTGGAGCGAAGGCGGAGAAGTATTGTCACCAGACAACAGCACTGCACAAGGGTACATAAACGGCCCTGCAGCTGTCAAAGTAATACAAAAGCTTGCTGATTTATACAAATCAAAAGCACTTGCAGGCTCGTCAATGGATCCAGGGGCATTGGGCGATGCAGACGGCTGGGCTGCAGGAACATATGCTTTACAATTAGATGGACCTTGGAGAGAGAAATCAAATATTGATGCAGGGGTAGGTTATGGTGCTATTCCTTTGCCGGCAGGCAGCAAAGGATCAATCAGTGTACTTGGCGGCGAGGACTTTATGATGTTTAAATCCTCAGATGATGCCCATAAAAAGGCTGCTTGGGAGTTTATTAAATTTATGACAGGAAAGCACGCACAAGTGGAAATGGCAAAAGTAGGCCAAATGCCTGTCAATATAGAGGCATTCTCCGATTCTGAAGCTATAAAGGCAATTCCACTACTTCCGGTTTTCTCAGAAGCTTTAAAGAGCGCAAAATCAAGACCGGTAACAGCAAACTGGAGTGAAATGGAAAATATAATAGCAACTAAAGTAGCTGAAGCAATTACCGGTAAAAAAGAGGTTCAGGCAGCATTGGATGAAGCTGCGGCTGAGATTGATAAGCTAATTTCTGAAAGCAAATAAAAGTAAAGATTAAGTAAATGAAAGTGCAATTAAAATGGTATAGATGAACATGTCAGATTAATTGCACTTTCAAGTTTGAGTGGTGATTATTGATAATGAGCATGTTAAAACAAAGAGAAAACAGCATAAGAAAAATAGATTGGCGAATCTTCATTATACTTATTCCAGGATTGTTGTATATTGCGGCATTCACATTCTATCCAATGGCTAAGATGCTGATAATGAGCTTTTTTAACTGGAAAATAGGATATCAGCAAGTATCAAATTTCGTAGGTTTAGCAAATTACAAAAACGTTTTAACTGATCAGATTGCCAGAAGGGCCTTGTTAAATACAGTAGCTTATGCTGTAGTTACAGTACCTTTACAGATTATATTTGGATTATTTGTTGCAGTATTAATAAACGGAATCAAGAAATTCAGCGTCTCATTCAGACTTGCCTATTATTTGCCTGTTATCACATCTTGGGTTGTTGTAGCTTTATTGTTTAGATATATTTTTAATAACCAAGGTTTATTAAATTATTTTCTTTCAGATATCATAAAAGTTGTTAATAAGCCTGTAGGATGGTTAAGTACGAGATGGTCCGCTCTTTTTGCTGCAATGCTGCTGGGCATATGGAAGGGTGTAGGGTGGAATATGGTGATTTTTTTGGCCGCGCTGCAATCAGTACCTAAAGAATATTATGAAGCAGCATCCATAGACGGTTTAAACGGTAGACAGCAATTTTTCTATATAACACTGCCCTGCATCAGAGGTACTATATTATTTGCTTTAGTAATGCTTTGCATTGGGGCATTCAATACATATACTCCGATAGCTGTCTTGACCGGCGGAAATCCTGCTCATCAAACAGAAGTAGTTTTAACGTGGATGTATTTTCAAACCTTCAATGCTATGGGAAAAATGGGATACTCGGCCGCCTTGTCTATAATTATAGCTTCAATTATTATACTGACTACTGTTTTGATATTTATAACTTTTGCCAGAAAGAAGGGAGATTAACTTGAAGGGTGAGAAAAGAAATATATATGTTTATATAAAAGGCAAGTATAAGATTGATATATATATGATGACTAGATATATACTTCTTATTTTGGGGCTAATAATAACAGTCATACCAATGTTTTATATGTTAGTTTCATCACTAAAAGAGAATAGGTCGACTTTTTCTTATCCGCCTAAGCTGTTCCCCAGTTTAAAAGAAATGACCCTGAGTAATTTTGAGTATGTACTTGTAAATGAAAACTTTTTTAAGTACTTGGCAAATACCATTTTTGTAGCGTTTATGACTGTTTTTATAGCAGCAATAATTTCCACGCTGCTTGCATATTCCTTCGCAAGGTTTAAATTCCCAGGGAAAAATTTACTGTACAGTATGATAATTGCTGTAATGCTTATACCGGGTTTAGCGATGATAATACCTCAATTTGAAATGGCTGTGAAATTCAAGCTGATAAATAACCTATGGGGGGTCATATTATTCTATTCTGCTTGGGTAACGCCGTTTTCAACATTTTTACTGAAAGGCTACATTGAGGACAACATACCCAAGGAGCTTGACGAGGCGATATATATTGACGGTGGGAGCATATTCACCGTATACAGACATGTAATACTGCCTATGGCATCTCCTGCGGTAGCGGCGGTCAGCATATTGAATTTTCTATTTCCCTTTGAAGAATTGGGCTGGTCTCAGACTATATTGAAATCAGACGAAATTAGAACTTTACCCGTTGCAATAACTATGTTCTTCCAAGCCCATAACAGGACTGATTGGGGATATGTTTTTGCAATGACAAGTCTATCCATGATACCTGTAATAATATTCTATTTGTTACTGCAAAAGTATTTTATTTCTGGCTTATCTTCGGGGTCTATAAAGGGTTAACTGCTATATGAGGGGAAGTCATTATGCTTCAATTCGGAATAAAGATATAAAATTGTGATATTGCATAGGCTGCCTGGGAAATTGCAGCTTCATAAATTAAGGGAACCAAGTGGTTCCCTTAAAAAATATCTCAAATTAGTATCTTGACAAAGATTTTATTAGCTTGATTCCAGCAGCAATATCTCCAGAGGCTTCAGCGTCAGCTCCAGCGTGCTGTTCTTCACTTCATAGGTCTTACTTGTCAATGCATCCTGATAAGCTGAAGTCTCTGGCCGGATGTTTATGGTTACAGCCTTCTCTTTATTCTGAACATTTATCACAACTACCACTGACTTATCATCCTTTTTCCTCATATAGGCCAGATAATAGCTGTCGCTGCCAAGAAGCTCCATGCTGCCTTCCTTTACGGCAGGATTAGTACTTCTGAGCTCTGCAAGCTTCTTATAGAAAGTCAGCATTTCAGAGCCATCTGTCTTCTGCCATTCCATATCTCTTCTGTTGTCAGGGTCGTCTCCGCCCTCCATGCCTATTTCTGTTCCATAGTATATGATAGGGATGGAAGGGTAGGTCATGATAAAGGCCAGGGACTGCTTTAGAT
>JAQZBM010000201.1 GCA_029238945.1 Clostridia bacterium | reverse complement strand
GATAGTGCTTTGATTATAGTATTTACAGTACTTACTTATATAGTTTACAACAAAAAAGATATGCCTTCAGTATAGTTGAAAGGAGGTTTTTGGATGAATATCGTATTAAGAGAGCTTAGAGCCAATCTTAAATCTATTATAATATGGTCCCTTTGCATGATTTTCCTCATATATGTTGGTATGGTCAAATACTCAGGCTTTGCCGCAGCGGGCGAAGGAGTAAATGAATTAATGGCACAGATGCCGGAAGTTTTGAAGAATATGCTTGGCATGAATGAAATGGACTTAACTTCAGTATCAGGCTTCTATGCAATTTTCTATTTATACTTTATGCTGATTGCAGGGGTGCATGCAGTAATGCTGGGAGCGGTTATTATTTCTAAGGAGGAAAGGGATAAAACTGCAGATTTCCTGTTTGTAAAGCCTATTTTAAGAAGCAGGGCGGTAACTGCAAAGCTGGCGGCTGCTTTTATCAATATAGTTGTTCTTAATCTGGTGACCCTTGTATCCTCCATAATCTTTGTAGGAATGTTCAATGAGGGAGAGCCAATTAACGATCAGATAGTCAGATTGATGCTGGCTCTGTTTATACTGCAAATCATATTCTTGACTCTTGGAGCGAGCATAGCAGCTATCGCAAGAAATACAAAGAAGGCTGCATCCGTAGCAACTACAGTGCTTTTGACAGCCTTCATACTGTCAATTGCTATTGACCTCAACGACAAAATTGATTATCTGACCTTTCTTACACCCTTTAAGTATTTCAATGCAGGTAAAGTGATGAGGGAAGGAAGCTATGAACCTGTGTATCTGCTGCTTTCAGCAGCAATTGCAGCTGCATGCACTGCCGTTACCTATGTGGTTTACAAGAGAAGGGATCTGCATGTGTAGACGGAAAATAATTGCCTAGGAAATGATTAAGCCAAAAAGGGAATCCCAAGCTATGTGGGATTCTCTTTTTTAGGCTTCCATTCCTTCCAGATTTGCCCTGACTTTTCAATAGCTTCAATAATGGTTTTTTCGCCGGGATGCCAGTCGGCAGGGGCTAGCTCTCCGGAAAGTGTGTAATTCTGAAACGCCTGAAGCTGCCGCAGTATTTCCTCTGAACTTCGTCCGATATATGCTGCTAAAAGCTCCATGCCATGAATTAGGCCATTTGGGTCAATAATGAATGTACCTCTTAAGTCTTTGCCATGCTGTTCATCGTATACATCATAGGCTCTTCCGATACTGCCGTTCTCGTCGGTCAGCATAGGAAAGGGCATTCCGACCCCTGCCATATTGGATAGTTCAATTTCATTCCATATCTTATGTGAATATACGCTATCTACGCTTATTGCCAGGATTTCAGCATTAAGCCGTTGAAACTCGCTGTAGCGAACCGCTAAGCTTGCCAATTCTGTAGGTCAAACAAAGGAGAAATCTCCTGAGTAGAAGATGAGGACAATCCATTTTCCAGGATAATCCGCCAGAGAAACACTCTTAACCTGTCCGTTTATAAAAGCATTTGCTGTGAAGCTAGGTGCCATTTTACCAACAATCATAATTAACCTCCCCATGGTATTTCTTAAGTTATTATTGAGCGTTGCATATATTTTTATGTAAAAGACTTAAACAAAAAAGAGGATGTATCTTATTTACATCCTCTGTCAGTTAGTCCTATTATTTCTAAGAAGCTTTTTAAAATCCTTGCAGTTATACCCCATATGACCTTATCTTGATACTCATATATGTACACGGGATACTCGCCTCTCGCCCAAGGATATTCTCTACCGTATTGTATCTTCTCGAAGGGGAAGTCCTCTCTCGGAAGCATATGCACATCTAAATAGTGGCAGAGGGGCTTGTAGTTCATTAAGAAATCCAGCGGTACCGTAAAAACCTCATCCACTTCATCCGTGCTGAAGCTGCCTTGATAATCATCGATATATGCTGCAAATGGATATATGACAGTATTGAAGGGAGTAACAAGAGTATCTATCTCGCTGGCAACCCTAATGCTTTGCTCGTCAATAAGCAGTTCTTCGCAGGTCTCTCTGACTGCAGCCTGAAGCCTTGTTTCCTCCTGCTCAATTTTTCCTCCGGGGAAGGATATCTCACTGGGCTGTTTTGAGAGCCTGTGTGACCGCACTTCAAAAAGTATGCATTCCTTATTATCAGCCTGAACAATCGGAACAAGCACGGAATACTCTCTGCACAAGCTGTGGTCGCAGGTTCTTCGGCTATATTGTTGTAATTTATTTAAGTTGTATTGCATATCTTACCTCAACATTAATTATATATTTAGAGTTAAAAATCTCCTAAGAAGCATATGAATATACCATAATATTGTTTTTACCGTTACGTTTCACTTTATACAATGCAATGTCTGCATAGGAGATTATAGTATCAGTATCTGTATGCTCCTTGCCATATGGGGGACCGGCACTTATGGTACAAGTTATCTCAATTATATTAATTATAAGGTTTTTATGCTTTTTTGCCAAGGTGCAGGCAAGCACTACGAAGTAACAGCCGTATAAATCTGAACTGATACCCTCTCTGAAGGCTATCAGTTTAGTGCCGGGCTTTTTCGCTATGTAGTACCAGAGTGCGGTATTGTATATCAGATACAGAATAATGGTTATATTATAGTATAACAGGTTGGAATAATAGCCTGAAACATTTACTAAGGTGAGTGAGATTAAACAGGCAAGCAGTTTGACAGCTATGAGCTTTTTCTCCAGATCATTGTCATTGCTTGTTTTTTGTTGATTAAATTCAACATTAGGACACCTCCCTTATAGAACAAATTTCATTTCATTATATCAAAGAGCAATATCCAGCAAAAGTAAAATGTACATGAATAAGGAAATGATGTGAAATTTCTGAAAAGTATAACATTATTTTATTTGATATAATCTTGTTGAGTACTAAATTTCTAAATGGTATTATTAACTTGTAAGAACTATGCAAAACTTCCTTAAAGGATGTATATTATTTGTTTTGTATAGTAAAATAAGGCTGTATATGGCGAAAGTCATATATACAATATACATAAAAATATGAGGGAGGAGCCCTCGATATATAAAAGGAGGATATTAAATGCATAAGAAACTGTTTATACCCGGTCCTGTTGATGTACGTGAGGACGTACTTGCGAAGATGGCTACACCACAGATCGGTCACAGATCAAAAGCTGCTTCAGCATTGCAAAGAAGTATATCCGAAAAGCTGCAGAAGGTATTCCAAACAAAAAACACTATTATACTTTCAACTTCATCAGGCAGCGGTCTGATGGAAGGTGCTATCCGTTCCTGCACAAGAAAGAGAGCAGCAGTGTTCTCAGTAGGTGCATTTGGAGACAGATGGTACAAAATGGCTAAGTCAAATGGAGTTCCGGCTGATAAGTTCTCTTCAGTACCAGGCCAGCCGACTACAGTTGCTATGGTAGATGAAGCTCTTGCAACAGGCAAGTATGACGTTATCACAGTTACTCACAACGAAACCTCAGCAGGTATAATGAATCCTTGCGGAGAAATAGGTGAGCTTTTAAAGAAGAAGTACCCTGATGTATTGTATTTAGTAGATACAGTAAGCTCAATGGGCGGCTCTGATATAAGAGTTGATGAGTGGGGAATCGACGTCTGCATAACTTCAACTCAAAAATGCCTTGGCTTACCTGCAGGTATGTCAGTCTGCTCAGTAACTGAGAGAGCTATTGAAGCAGCTAGACAGGTAGAAAACAGAGGCTTGTATTTTGACCTTGTTGAGCTTTATGATTTCATATTCAAGAAGGATCACCAATATCCATCAACACCATCACTTTCACACATGTATGCTTTGGATTATCAGTTGGATAGAATTATGGCAGAAGGTATTGAGAACAGATGGGCAAGACACATTGAAATGGCTAAATATGTAAGAGATTGGGCTAAGAAGAACTTTGCTATCTTTGTTGAAGATGAGAAGTATCTTTCCAACACACTTACTACAATAAAGAATACAAGAGGCATCAGTGTAAGTGACCTGAACAAGCAGCTTGGTGAAAGAGGCTTCGAAATTTCAAACGGCTATGGAGACCTTAAGGATGTTACCTTCAGAATCTCACATATGGCTGATTACACATTGGATGAAGTTAAGGAATTAATCAGAAATATAGATGAAATATTAGGACTGTAAGGAGTTGAACATAATGGTAAGAATACTTGTTACAGACGGCATGGAAAAAGCAGCTGTTCAAGAGCTTAAAAACAGCGGCTTTGAGGTAGTGGAGCAGTTCTACGAGGTAGAAGAACTGAAGCAGCAGATTAAAGAATTTGACGTAATTGTTGTAAGGTCAGCTACAAAGGTTAGGGAGCCAATTATAGATGCTTCTTTGGAAACCGGAAGACTAAAGCTGATAATAAGAGGCGGCGTTGGCGTTGACAATATAGATGTTGAGTACGCCAAGTCAAAGGGAATAACAGTTGCCAACACTCCAAACGCAAGCAGCGCATCAGTTGCAGAACTTACTATAGGACATATGTTCAATATCGCAAGATTCATACATATTGCGAACTATACTATGAGACAAGGCAAGTGGGAAAAGAAGAAATATGAGGGCATTGAGCTTGCAGGCAAAACTCTTGGCTTAATCGGCTACGGCAGAATATCCAAGGAAACTGCAAAAAGAGCTAAGGCACTTGGTATGAAGGTTGTATATACAAACAGAAGCGGTGACAAGAATGATCCGGACTTCAAGTATGTACCAATGGATGAGCTTCTTGCAATGTCGGATTTCATATCACTTCACATACCGGGCTCAAAGGATAAGAAGCCTGTAATTGGTGAAGCTGAGTTCGCAAAAATGAAGGATGGCGTATATATAGTAAATGCCGCAAGAGGTGGAGTGGTAAGTGAAGAGGCGCTTCTAAAGGCTTTGGATTCAGGCAAGGTTGCAGCCGCAGCTCTTGACGTATATGAGGAAGAGCCTTCAAAGAATGAGGCAATCTATACTCATCCAAAGATTTCTCTTACTCCTCATATAGGAGCTTCAACTATTGAAGCACAAGAGAGAATCGGTGAAGAGATAGTATCCATAATCAAGAATCACTTTAACGCATAAGTATATAAAATCCCGCAGGTTAGCCTGCGGGATTTTTGTATGCAAATATTAAGGATATGACCGATGAAAAGGTCATATCCTTAAATTATATCTTATAAAACTATTTTCTTGCCTTCTATATAGTATCTCTTTTCATGTGCCTCACCCATTGAGAACGTCTTTCTTGGCATTACGCCGTCAAGCACGATGCTTCTGAATAAA